>JAGDXZ010000005.1 GCA_023270015.1 Microcaldota archaeon
ATGAGAGGAAGGTATTCTTCGTAGCAGACAAGGGATTCTACAAAAACAAATTTTATGATTCGCTTGCCGATTTAATGAAAGATATAGGGCCTGAAGTTATAACTTACATCGATGAAATTTTAAAGAGGGTTCCATAAATAGCGCACCGAAAGATGACTTGATTAGAAAGCCGGAACCAAAAATCAACAAACTTATTTATAAGCCGAACTGCTATGGGTTGCTTTCTCTATAAGCCTGCAAGAAAAATACTACGCAAGGTTTGGAGTTCCGTTTGAAGGGTTGGTAAGATTGAGCAAGCTGTAATCATTGCCTAATGTGTCTGCTTGCCGCATGCCAACTGCCAACAAGTTGGCAGCCAGACAAGCTCAAATCTGCGCGCATCTTGCTGCATTATTGCTTTTACTTTACGCCCATTATGCTTCCTATAAGGCTAACCAAAAAGCTAGCCAAGTAAATCATAGGAGGCAACAACGACAACAGCATACTATTTCCTGAAAACAGCATTACGAGAGAAATCATGCCTCCGGCAATGAAGTATAATATTGAAAATATCAGCGCAATAAGTGAAAGCATTTTTAGCCTTTTGTCGTTGACGCGCGCCAGTACGCCCAATATCAAAATCGCTAGCCCAAAAAGCGCATGGTCGCTTTGTTTGCGAACAGCTTCATACTGAAAAGAGAAATCCAGCAGACTTTTTCAAAGTCCAAAATCAGCTCTCGTTCCCTCTATCGGCATACCAGCTCTTAACCTTCTGCGGATTTAGCTTGGAAACAATGTACTTGAAAGTAGCTTCTGGCTTTGATTCGCTTCCGCAAGAGTAGACATCCAACGTCGCATATTCGCTTTCAGGCCAGGTGTGCAAAGCGATGTGGCTTTCCTGTATGATTGCAATTACTGACACGCCACCAGGTATGCCGTTTATGTCGCTGAATTTTCTAGTCAGAAGCTCCAATATGTGTAGATTTCCTTCCTTAGCCCCATCTACCACTACCTTTACGAGCCAGTCAAGATCTGAGAGCTTGCTTAATTCGATTCCGTAAAGATTTCCGTATACGTGCTTTCCTTCAACTTTAGGCAATTGCTTTTCAATAGCCTGAGAAATTTGTCTTGCCATTTTTATCGATATTAATTGTAATAAAAATAAATAAAAATTTTTGCTATCGAAATTAATTTGTCGTCGTAAAAATTTTTTATTTTTGGAAATTTTCGAGATAATTTTTACTCAAAAATAAAATTGCAGTTGAGTTGCCTCTGAATGATTGCTGAACTGCTATGGGCTGCTTTCTCTATAAGCCTGCAAGAAAGTATACCACGCAAGGTTTGGAGTTCCGTTTGAAGGATTGGTAAGATTGAGCAAGCCGTAATCGTTGCCTAATGCGCCGTCAGAAAGTCCCCATAAATCATACCAATATACCTGCTTTATGTATGGAAGCGAACTGAACGTGTCTAAGCCTTCTTCCATAAATTCCATCTGCGATTTTTGACTATACCCTGGTATTAGTTTTGAGCTTGCCGGAAATCCAAATTCTGTAATGAATATTGGCTTATGGGTAAGGTTCTCATACGCATTAAGGTATTGAGCCCATTCGTCGGAGAAATTTGTGACAATAGGGCTTGGCAAATAGGCGTGAACCGATACTGCATTGCAATACTTCCATGCGCCATAAGACCATACTTCGGCATACCACTCAAATATCTGCGGGCTTCCTATTGGCGCGCCTCCAAAACAGACTATTGTAGCGTTGGGCTCCAAGCTTCTTATTGCATTTGCCGCAGCTTTTATGATAAGGAAGTAATTGTAGGCACTGCCATTTACCATACCGGTCTGGAATTGCTTCACCCACGGCTCATTCCAAATCTCCCACTCGCTTATCCAAGGATATGCCTCAACAGCAGCTTTTACGCTTTCATTCCACATGCTCAGGCTCCAGTTTTTGTCTTGAGAGCCTCCCGGCAATGTATCATAGTCGAGTATTCCCAGATAGCTTGCGTTGTAACGCTCGTGCTCGTAATCCATCAGCCGGATTTGAGAAGCAGAGAGCGTAATGTCTGTTCTGAAATTTCTAACGCCAGCTTTAAGCGCAGTAATTTCTGAGCTTTCGTTCCCATGGGTGCAAACGCCAAGTGTGAAGTTGAAATGTCTGCTTTTTATCTGCATAGTTGTTGAACGTTCTGCAAGAAGCAATACGCTTGCTGTTGCTATGATAAGCAAAAGTGCAAGCACCAAAGCGATTTTGGTCTTAGCTTTCATATACCTCGCTTTCTTCTTTTGTAATCTCCCTCAAAAATACTGTGGCGTAGGAGCCGGCTGGAAGTGAAAATTTGAGTTCTACGTCGCTGCCTATCTGCCCAAGCTCTATGCCAACCGCCTTTACGATAAGAGGCCTGTAGGAGCCCTTCATGCTCAGCTCCGGCATCCATTTGATCTTGAAGTCTTCTTTTGTTATGCCAAGCTTTTCCAAAATTTTATTTTCATAATCGTTGAGCCTTTCAGTGCCATAGCCAACGATGTTTGAGACTGGAAATTCGCCTCTATTGCTGAGGTTAAGCATGTCTGGAAAGCCTAAGGGGCTTGCCGGGGCATAAATTTCTGAAGAAAAATCGCCTGCCGAGATTCTTTCTTCAAGCTCCATGTTGAATATCAGCGATTGCACAGCGTGTATGAACATGATGAGGATCCCTCTAGGCAGGCGCCTGAAGGCGTTTGCATAGTCTTTGCCAAACTTTGCCAGATAGCTAAGCATCTGCCTTTCTGGTTTAAGATATCTTGGAAAGTTTTCAAGCGCCCTTTTGAAATCGCCTGTCTCTGCCAGTTCTCTTCTCGCCTCTCTTGCATCCTCATTCCTCTCTCCATTAATGTCTGACAGGAACTTCATCGCCGCTTCCTCTAACTCGCCCTTGATTATCAACAAACCTATCTCGGCATTGTTGCCTCGCATACCGAAGCGCTGCTTGTCGAAGTAGTTTGCAACCCTGCCTTGGAGTTCTTGAAGCACCGATTCAGCATTCTCAGGCTTCTTGCATCGGCTTATTCTTGCCTCGAACCTATTCCCAACATTGCTTCCAAGCTCGACTTTCTGGCCTAGCCATGCCCCATTTATGCTTATGTCTTTTATTTTTACCCTTTCCAGCTCTTCAGGTCTTATGCCGTATATGCTTGCAAGCTGCACTGTTATCGCAACTCTATCCTTGGTGCCTGCATAGCTGATTGACTTCTTGCCTCTTTGTAAACGCTTTGCTATGGCTATGAGTGCCTGGACCGTATTCCAATTCCTCTTTTGCAAAACAAAGGTTGTGAACTTGCTGCTTGGGTCAGGTACCAGGCCCAGATCCTCTGCTTGGTAGCGCCTGTTGGGCATGAGCACAGTGCCATTGCTGAGAATCTCCTCTACTACGAAGTTCTCAGGCGTTTCCTTTACTTTGCCGCCTGTGCCTTCGTGACTTGAAAGGTAGATTGGCATTATCAAACCTTTGATAGCAATATTTTATACTTTACAGTTTCCAATTTTAACGTGATGCTTTGCACGATTCATTGCTTGAGAAAGTTATTTACAAGATAGTGAAAAGGCATATAGCCGGCACTACTATCTCCTCTGCAATAAAAAGGGTAAGGGAGCTAAACGCCAGGGGCTTGCCGGCTACTGTTACCTTCTTAAGCAACAATGTCAGCGACCTGGCAAAGGCAAGGTACGTCGCCTCTACCTACACCCAGCTTGTCCAGCAAATAGGAAGATTGGGCCTGAAGGCCACGGTGCACGTACCGCTTAACGACATAGGCTTTTCCATTTCAGAAAGCCAGGCTTTGAACTATCTTCAAAGCATAATCCAGCTAAGCAACAAGTTTGGGGTTTTTGTCTGGGGCGAGCTTCCAGAAGGCTCTGACGCTTCTTTGCTAGGCAGCTTGGCTAGGCGTGGGCTAGGCTTGGCAGTGAATGCAGAAAAATGGGAAACCCTGCTTAGGACGAGCCTTCCGGCTAAGCTTATCTTCAAGTCAGACAACTCTCACGATGACAAAAAGGCGCTGGAGAAGAGGCTCGTTGCCGTTGAAAAGCTTCTTAAACGTGGCCAGCTCGTACTTAGCTTCCCAGATGACAAGCTTACCCATGCGCTGACAAAAACAGCCAAGTACAAAAGCTCTTTAATCTTTGAGTTTCAATTAGGCTATGCTGCTAAAGAGCTTAGCAGGCTAGTCCAGAAGGGCTGGCAGGTAAGCGTTTATGTTCCATTTGGAAAAGGCTGGGCAGACTTCGCTCTTACGCGCATACAGGGCAAGTATACCCATCTCATTGCAAAGAAGTTGTTAGAAAGGGGGAAATATGTATGAAAAAGGCACTATATGCATTACCGGCGGTAGCGGCAGGCTAGCAAGGGTGCTTTCTCCAGCTTTGCTAAATTTGGGCTACACCGTTAAAGCGCTAGTGAAGCAGAAGGAGGATATGCAGAGGCTTCCTGCCGGCGTGATACCTTTTGTCGGAAGCATTGACAATCTGAATGTGCTGAGGGAGTGCGTAGAGGGGGCTGATCTGGTAATACACACCGCGGCAATAGTGAAAGAAGCTGGCGTAACTACGAAGGAGATAATGCATGTCAATTTTGAAGGCACAGAGCTCTTGCTCAACGCCTGCAAGCTTGAGGGCTGCAAGCGCATTATGTTTACAAGCACCATAGATGTTTATGGAAGGGAAAGGAAAGAGGTGCTTAACGAAGAAAGTGTGCCAAAGCCTACTGACAGATACGGCTACAGCAAGCTCATGGCCGAGCAGGCGATAATAGAGAGCGGAATAGACTACACGATTTTCAGGATTGCAACAATATACGGGCCCGGGTTCGAGTACTACTTTTTCAAGATGTTTAAAGCCATAGTGGAAGGGAAGGTGGCAATAATAGGCGACGGCCAGAACCATCTTGCGATGGTGCATGCAAGAGACGTTGTCGAAGCATTTCTGCTTGCAATTCAGAACAAGTCAAGCATAAGAAAAATTTATGTGCTTGGCGACGGCGTGCCGTATACCCAGGAAGGCCTAATTCGAAAAGCGGCAGAGCTCCTGCGGGTACCTCCTCCAGAGAGGCACGTAAACAAAAGCCTCGCAATGCTGCTTGCAAAGAGGCGGGGCCTTGAAAGCGACGAACTTCGGTTTCTCATTTCTAACAGGGTTCTTGACATAAGCAAAATCAAGAAGGAGCTAGGTTTTGAGCCAAAGGTGAGCATAGATGAAGGTGGCAAGGAGCTTGTTGACATGTTTATCTCTTCAAACAGGTTGGTGAGATGAAGATAGGAAAGGTCGAGAAGGAAATAAACGAGATGCTGGAGGAAAAAGGGGCACTCATGTTCTTGCTGATAGACCCTGTGGACTATGAAAGCGAGGACGCTGCGGTTAAGGCAGGCAAAGAAGCTATAGAAAACGGTGCAGACTGCCTGCTTATTGGCGGAAGCACAGGCGCCCAAGGGGAACTGCTTGAAACAGTAACCAAGAGAATAAAGGAAGAAACGCACGGGGCAAAGCCCATAATACTCTTTCCAGGAAATATAGCCACTATAACGCGCTATGCAGATGCTATATACTTCATGTCGCTTCTCAACGCAAGGAATCCTTACTGGCTGATACAGGCTCAATTGCTTAGCGCCCCAGTAATAAAGCAGATGGGCATAGAGCCTTTGCCTGTCGGCTATATAGTGGTAGTGCCAGGCGGCACTGTAGGCTGGGTAGGCGATGCGAACCTCGTGCCTAGGGAAAAGCCGAAAATAGCGGCTTCCTTGGCGCTTGCCGGCGAATTCTTAGGAAACAGGTTCATCGTGACAGATACCGGCTCTAATCCAAGGCTTCAGGGCTATGGCCCTGTGCCTCCGGAAATGATAAAGGCTGTAAAGAGCGTAATAAGTGTGCCATACATAGTTGCAGGGGGCATACTTAGCATAGATGACATAAGGACTGCTTTGCGCGCTGGCGCCGACATATTGCAAATAGGGACTGCTTTGGAAAAAAGCTCTGATGTCAAAAAGGTTGTAAGCAAGTTCGCAGAAGTAGTGAAGGAAGAAGGAGCATTGAAGAAGAAAGGAAATGCGTAGCAGGTCATATGCATGAGGGACATAGCCGCTTCTGAGCTTTTCGTAGCGGTGCAGGAGTTGAAAAGGCTGATCGAAGGCAAGCGCCTTAACAACTTCTACGACTTGTCAGGCAACGCCTTCAGGCTAGACTTTGAGGAAAATGCCGTTTATGTAAGGCTAGGCAAGACCATCAACGCCACAAAATTCAAAGAGGAAGCAGGCCAGGCTTCGCAATTTGCAATAGCGATAAGGAAATATGTAAAGGGCGCGAGGTTGGAAGCAATAAAGCAAAGAGGAATGGATAGGCTAGTATTCCTCAAGTTTTCAAGAGGAATAGAAAAGTACTGGCTAATATTCGAGATGTTCGCAAAGGGCAACGCTGTGCTTGTTGATTCGGAAAGGAAAATCCTCCAGGTATTTGCCAAGAGGGAGTTCAAAGACCGGTCGCTGATTGCAGGCTCTAAGTACATGCTGCCAAAAGGCTCGAGCTTCAACCTTGCCAAGGCTGATGCGGAAACCCTGGAGGAAAAGCTCAAAGAATCGTGCAAAAGCGACGACAAGCTTATACGCGTGCTTTCATTCATCAACATAGGGCCTTTGTACCTGGACGAGCTCATAAGGCAAGCCGGCCTTGATCCCAATATGCCTGCAAAGGAGGCCTTGCCGAGCATGCCTTCTCTTCTTAGCAAGCTCATAGGATTCAAGCAGGTGCTTGAAAGCCCTAAGCCAGTAGCATACGTATCGAAGGATCAGGTTGTCGATTACTCCATAATGCCTCTCTCCAAATACTCTGAGCTCAAGCCCATGCCTTTCAACTCAATGAACGAGCTTCTTGACTTCGTGTATGCGCAGGAGAGAGTTGAGATAAAAAATGAGGAAAAGAAGGAAAAGATGGAAGAGATAGAGAAGAGCATAGAGAAGCAGAAGCAGCTTCAGAAAGAGTATACAAGCAAGGCAAGCGCCTATAGGGAGATTGCCAACAAGATATTCCAGAACATGCAGCAGCTAAACGAAGCCATTGCATTGGCATCGTCAAACAAGGCTGAGAAGGCAGAGGGCAGTGGAGGCTTTCGCATAGTCAAGATAGACAAGCAGAATAAAAGGATTGTAGTAGAAATAGATTAAATAAAGGGAAATCTATGCTAGACATAGTCGCTTTGGGCACTTCAGGCTCAACGCCTACTAAGGAGAGGAATCTGCCAAGCTTCGCGATAATCTACGAAGGCGACATCCTGCTTTTCGACTGCGGCGAAGGCACGCAGATGCAGATGCTTAAGT
>JAGDXZ010000035.1 GCA_023270015.1 Microcaldota archaeon
ACAAGCAGTTTTTTCTTGCCTTTAAAGCGCCGTTCTATGAAATCTGCTACTGCCTTGCCTGCGCTTTCCATCATTTGCAACTCAGTAATTCCCAGATTTTCAGCATTAAGTTCTACTGCTTTCATTTCTTCTGAACTAAGTGCCTGCTTTGTAAATTTAGAAAACCATTTTAAGTCTTGCATACAACCATATAACGTAGGATACATTTTAAAAGGGTGTCCATACGGTAAAGGTTTACAAAAAAGACAACAAATACTTAATCTATATTCCCTATGATGTTGTTGCTCAACTTCATCTTAACCAAAATGATGAGGTTGATTTTTTCAAGTTCAGCGACAACGCATTTTTGTTTGCAAAGAAGGAAGATGTAGTGTCGCTGCTCTCTTCAGGCCAGCCATCTACAGAGTCTGCAAAATTTACAAAAGAAGAGCTCGACGTGCTTAAAAAATTAGACACTATTAGATATCCTTCAAGGACCGAGCAAAGAGTAGAAAATTTACTTAACGAGAGCGAAAAGAAGATTTTGTCTAGTCTAATTGCTAAGAAAGCAGTAGTGCTATACAACGATGAAAAGAGAAAGGAGAAGCTTTACAGCATTTCAAAGCACGTTTATGACACATTCCTGCTAAGGAAAAGGCCTAAGGAAAAAGAGGAGATAGACCAGGCTCGTGCATGGGGCGAGGTTGAGCCAACGTTGCTTAGAGTGAAGCCAGGCATAGAAAACGAGAATGTAAAAGCGCTGGAGAGCAAGGGCTATGTTGTTTTGCCTACAGAGGCCGAAGCCGCTGCTCTATCAATGGCGGTGTCTGAAAGCATAAGGCAAGGTCAAGTTATAGGTACAAGGGCGTTCAACAAAAAGTACTACATATTCATAAAATCGTTTTTTGACAAACTAGGAAACGAGCTTGTCAAGCAGCTAAAGAGCGGGCCCAAGAAGGTAAGCGAGCTTGCGAGCCAATTGCATCAAGATGAAGAGGCAATAAGAGGGACGCTCTACCTGCTCGCTGAGCAGGGTGACGTAACCGAAAACAGGAAAGATGTTTTTGCGCTTGTAGAATAGCTTATAATACACCGACCTTGAAAAGAATGTAAATTCCCACAAGCACTATTATTATTCCGTATGCTATGCGCAGGGCTTTTTTGGGTGCTTTTACAGCAAGCGAAGTTCCAAGATAGCCCCCGCCTATCCCTCCAAGGATATATAGCAGAGAAACTATTAGCAGCAAGTCGCCAAATGCAGCATATTCGAGCCCGCTGGCAACCCCGAAGCTACCAACACTTATTAAGCTAGTCCCTATTGCCCTAGTGATGCATAATCCTGAGGAAAACATAAGAGAAGGCACTACCAAGAACCCACCGCCTATTCCAAAATAACCGCTAACCACGCCAACAATAAATCCCAGCACACTTACTTTGGTAGCGGTCTTTGCATTTAGTTTAGGGCATTTTCGCTTGGCTGTCTTTATTATTTGTGCTTCTTCTGCGGTTCCTGTAATTGAAGGTTCTTTTCTTAGTGCCATGTAAATGCCCAATGCCACCATGCTGATTGCAAAGTAAGTAAGCAGGTCGGTGCCCGGTGTTATTCTTCCCAGATACGCACCCAACAAGGAGCCAAAAACGCCAATTATTGCAAATAAACCTCCTACTCTTATTGCCACATTCCTTTTTCTGAAATGCATATAGGAGTTAATATAGGCATTTATTCCTACTGCAAGTGCGGTAGTGCCAACGGCAATATGAACAGCGTCTGGCAGCTGGTCTAAGCCTACAAAGTAAAGAAAAAGAGGAACTGCGAGAATAGATCCGCCTCCTCCTATTAAGCCTAGCGAGAACCCAACAATCACCCCAGAAATAACTGCAAAGATGTATTGAACCAATGCGAGCATGGACTTATCTACACGACCAGTATTTTGTCAAATATGATTATCAGTATCGTAAAAATCAAAACAGCAAGCAGCAACGTTTTTACACCTATCCTTGGCCCCTTTTCTGGCGCGTCATAAAAGCTTAGTATGCCTGCTTGCTGCGCTGGCGATGTAAGTTGTGCCATGTTTTCTTTTTGCTTATGAACTTTTATAATGCTTTTCTTTATCTCTTCTTCCTAGTTTTGAAACGTGCCTTTAACGCAGCATATGCTAATATGATTACTACTATTGCGATTATGGCTAAACCATCGTAGAGGCTTCCGTTATTGGTAGTGGTAGAGACTGTTGCAAAGTAATTGATTGTTCCAGTATACTCTTGGTCTATGGCACCGTTTGGCTGTTTCCATTCTGCAAATACTGTTATGGGATAGCTCCCAGGTTCGCCTTGCGAATCTGCGCTTGCCAAGAAAGTTATGTTGGCGATCTGACCTGGCATAAGCTTTGCCAAGTAGTATGTGCTTGCTATAGGGGATATAGGGTAAACGCTTTGCATGCTAAACTGTATGCTGTCTGCTTCTTCATTTCCGGTGTTTTCAACTTCCAAAGTTACTGGCACATCGGTCGCTCCCGGGTAGAGCGAAGACTTTTCTCCGATAATGGTGAACTGCGCGGTTGGAAATAGGGTAAGGTTAAGAATTTGCCTAGATTTGAACAACTCGTTATAGTTTGCAGAGTAGTAGGTTATGTTTGCTGCTATCTCTGCCTTATTTGTTCCTTCACTTGCACCTACTAGCACGGGTATTTGCTGAATCGCGAAAGGTTCGAGTGTACTTATGAAATAACTCTGTATCGAGCTTAAGAGCACAGTCCCATTTCCAGGATAAAGGTCTATTGTTATATTCTTTGCTGGCCCGGTGCCCGTATTTTGGATAGAGAGAATAAGTGTCTGGTTATAGCCAGGGGATAGTGTCTGTGGTTGTGCACTAGCTATGCTAACTTTTATTGTAGGCTTATTGATTTTTACTTCTACGCTCGCGTAGATAAGCCTGCTTACTGTTTGGTTTGTGTCTGTGGTATAGTTGAGCAGGAATGCAAGGCGGTGCTTTCCATTTGTTATGTTTCGCGAGACATAATATTGTGCTGACTCTTCCACTGTTGCAGAAGAGGGCATAGTGCCTAAACTAAAAGATTTGAGGCCCAACGGAGTAAAGTCCGTAGAGTTCAGCAAAGTCAAATGCACGTTCCTTGCATTTCCATAGCCCACGTTGCTTATTGTAATATCCGCTTGCGTCGTGCTACCTGGAAAGATCTGCATTGCCGCGTTGACAGTAATGTTTGGAAAATTATAGATGAATAGGGTTATTGGCATCACAGAGCTGCCTATTTCCTCGCCACCTCCTATTACCGGCGAGGCAGTTTCGTATGTAGCAACAAGATTAAGCGTATATGTGCCCTCTTGTGCGGTTTTCGGAATATGAAGGGTGTAAGTGTAGATTCCTGAAAGTCCCTGCCCTATGCTGCTTATCTCGTAAGTGCCAGATGGCGAATAGTTAAGGAGCGGGTAGGTGCCTTCCAGTTGCATGTTTATGTTTTTGAGCGAGTTGTCATATGAGTTATAGAGCTGGAATGCTATTGTTATGTTGCTTCCTGCTACTGCTGGATTTGGCGTGACCGCCAAGTTCGCTATTGAAAGTGCGCCGTTTATCTGTGCGCCGGCAATACCTATCAGTAAAGATAGAACAATCAGCGTAGTGAAGGGTTTCATGTTTACACCGGGTTTACATTTTTGAATAGGATCAGGCTTATTGCGATCGTTACCGCAGCAAAGCCTATCAATAGCGCTGAGTAATAAATTAGCGTTGAAAGAGGAAGGACGCCCTTCAGCATTACATCTCTGACAGCATCCACTGCATAGGTCATCGGGTTGTATGTGCTGAAAGGCTGCATAAATCTAGGTAGCGTGCTTGTAGGCAAGAACGCGCCTGAAAGAATCCACAAAGGCAGAGTGATAGCCATGCCTATTAGAGAATAAACTTCTATTTTGTTTATCCTTGTGCCGAGCGCCGTTGCAACGCCGCTGAAGCCTAGCGCACTCAGAAATGCAAACCATATAATTGGGACCAAGCCGGCATAGCCGCTTGCTATGGTGCCACCGTAGAGCAAGCCGATGGCGAGTGCAAGCATGCCATTTATCATAGATTGTGATATGCCATATGTTATCTTACCCAAAAGTATTGATAGCTTGTGGACTGGCGTTGCCATAAATGCCTTAAGATTGCCTAACTGCCTGTCTGTTATCAGGGTAAAGCCACCGCTCCACATCGAGCCAAATGCTGCCACCATAATTACTATGCCCGCTATTAGAAAGCTTTTGTAGTTGCTGCCTGCTCCATATACATAATTTGTGTTGATTGCAACGCCCCTGTTGTATATGCTTGTCCTAGCCCCAAATCCTGCTGCTACTTGTTCTATGGCCGCATCCGCCTCTTGCGAAGCAATGGGCGAAGAGACATCGGTATAAATGTATATTTGGCCGTACCTGCTGAATCCTTGCGGTATCACTACTACAGAGATAACGTATCCATTCGCAAGCATCTGCATGGCTTGCTGCTGATTTGTCATTGCGTAAATTTGCAGAGCGCTCACGCTGTTAAGGTCGCTTATCAATTCCATAGCTTCTGGATTCTGTGCCAGGTTTACCACAGCAATCGGAGCATGGTTTACTGTAGTTCCGAGATTGCCGAGAAGGAGAATAAGAGTGAGAGGAAATATGATAGATCTTGCTACGCTTGTCTTCCAGTTTTTCTTGAATATAAGCATGTCCCTTATGTAAAGGCTGTATGCATCTTTTATTATGCCCAATCAATCACCTTCTCCTCATTAGCATTTCCCTTCGCGAGGCAAAACCCTCTTGCGAGGCAGTGTCTCTGAGAGAGGTGCCAGTCAGCTTCAAGAAAACATCATCTAGCGTTGGCTCGTGCATGCTTATGCCGTTTATTGGTATTTTGTTCCTTGACAGTTCGTTCATTATCTGCTCTGTTTTCTTTACAGCATCGCCGCTTATTGCAATGCTGGCCCGGTCTCCGGAAGTTGTTACCTTTTCGCCAGTTATCTTCTTTAGAATCTCTGCTACCTTGTCTAGCCACTGCCTTGATGTTGCAACTTCTACCACCACATTCTTTCCTATCTTGTGCTTGAGTTCTGTAGGGGTTCCGAGTGCGACGATTTTGCCATGATCTATTATTGCTATTCTGTTGCACATCTCGTCCGCTTCCTCCAGGTACTGCGTCGTCATTAGCACGGTCACTTCCTTTTCCTTGTTTATCTTTCTAATCAAGTCCCATACCTTTGTTCTGTTTTGTATGTCGAGCCCTGTTGTAGGTTCGTCAAGCACAAGAATCTTTGGGTCATGAATAAGGGATTTGACCGTTTCCAGTCTCCTTTTCATTCCGCCAGAGAAGGTGCCAGCATATGCATGCCTGAACTCTGTCAAGCCCGCTAGCTCTAACAAAAACGGTATTTTCTTTTCTATCTCCTCTTCACTCATGTGGTAAAGCCTGCCGAAAAGCCTAAGGTTTTGCTCTGCTGTAAGCTCCGGCTCGACTATTGTTTCCTGCATTACTAGGCCGATATCTTGCTTTATCTCGTTTAATTTTTTTCTTATGTCCTTGCCCTCTACTATTATCGTTCCGCTTGTCGGCTCTATAAGGCCTAGAAGCATATTTATGGTTGTGCTTTTGCCCGCGCCGTTAGGCCCGAGTAGGCCGAAGATCTCGCCCTTCTCTATTTTCAAGCTTATGTCATTTACTGCAGTGAAGTCCCCGAACTTTTTGGTAAGATGGTCTATTTCAATAGCATACTCTGCCATTAATTTCACCTGGTCAGCTTTTCAAGCCTCTTGCATATGTCTTGTAGCTGTTTTGCCTTTTCACGAAGCTCTTCCTTGTGGTCCTTGCTTATGTCCTCAAGATAGGATACGTATCCGTCGATTTCTGCTATCAGGCCATCAAGGCTTTCGCCTCTGGCATAAAACCTGCTCTCCCACGGGTAAATGACGTCCTTGCCTTCGCCTGTAAGCTCGTATTTGCCAGATTGTTTTTTCTTGATTAGTCCTTCCTTTTCAAGCTCGTAGAGTGTCGGATAGATTGAGCCTGGGCTCGGCCTCCACCAGCCGAAGCTGAGCCTCTCTATCTCGTCCATGATCTCGCTTCCGGTTTTGGGCGAGCGCCTGAGCAAAGCTATGATTATAGGCTTAAGCCATCCCCTCTTGCTTTTACCCCAAACCTTCTGCATGCTATCTATCGGTTAATCGATATCTATTATCCGATAAAATTAATATAGCTATCGTATGCCCTTCCATGCTCTCTGCTGCTAGCAAAATTAAATAATGTTTTCGTTGTAACTTTATCAGGGGATTTGCGTGTTTGAAATAAAGATAGATGATGCAAAATATTGGAGGGACTGTGTTGAAGCCATTGTCAGTTTGATAGACGAAGGCTCATTTGTCATAAGCAAGGATGGCATCTCTCTCAAGGCCATGGATCCATCTGGCATAAGCATGGTATCATTTTTCATGCCAAGCAAGGCGTTTTCCCAATATGATGTGGAGAAGAATGTGAACGTTGGGGTTAATCTAGACAGCCTGAGCAAGATCCTATCAAGAACAAGGGACAACGAAAGCCTCGTGCTCAAAGATCTTGACAACAAGCTGCTTCTCGAATTTTCAGGAGGCAAGAGCAAAAGGAGATACAAACTTCAGCTTATAGACATAAAGAGCAAGGAAGAGAAGGAGCCAAAGGTAGAGTTCGATGCGAACGTTGAAGTAGATGGAGAGCATCTTAAGGACATACTCAAAGATGCAAGCCTAATCTCGTCTTATGTTGCTTTCAAGGCAAGCAAAGATTCTTTTGCAATAACGGCGAAGGGAGACTCTGGCGAGTTGGAAGAGGTGCATGAGATTGACGGGTCGGAAGTCAAGAAGGTAGAGGCGAGCAAGGACGCAACAGCAACCTTCAATCTGGAGTTTCTTGAGAATATGGTGAAGTCAAGCCCTGTAGGCGGCTCGGTTGTTTTGTCGCTCAAGACCAACCAGCCTCTCAAGCTAAGCTACAAAATCGGCGAGGCTTC
>JAGDXZ010000004.1 GCA_023270015.1 Microcaldota archaeon
ACAACGGCGTGCCAAGCAATGTCATGTTTGTGAGCAACTGGTGGTCTGGCTACACGCCGCCGTGAGGCAGCAGTAGGATTAAGCAGCAAATTTTAATTATGCTCGCAAATCGGAAATCGCGATAGTGGTTTCTCGCGCTCCGAATTCATATTTCATGGCTAGAAAGAAGCCATTTCCACAAAGGTGTGCACTCTACTCTAATTCCGTATTTATTTATTTCACCTTCAAAATCCCAAGTTATTATCTTTGCCTTGCTACAGCGGAGCGCCTTCTTAGCTTTCCTCAATGCTGAAAGTTCCCTTTCTTCTATCTCCTCCTTGCTCGACGCATATGTGACCTGCAACAGCTCTCTCACGCCACTGCCGTCTTTTATTACAAAATCCACTTCGCTTCCGTTTGAATCTTTCCAATAATAAATGTTGAAGCTGCGGTGTGGCGAGTTTTTTCTCATAAGCTCTACAAACACTGCGTTTTCCATCAATCTGCCAATGTCCTTGGCTTGCGAGAAGTAGCTTGATATTCCCGTATCGCAAAGGTATACCTTCTTCGAGGATAGGGCGCTCTTTTTTATCGAGAAATCAAACTTTTGCACGACGAATGAGAAGAATGCGTCTTCAAAGTAAGAGAGATAGCTATATAGGGTCTTTTTACCTATTCCTGCGCCGTTGCTCTTCAGCAGTAGGTAATTCTTGTTTATTGAGAACTCCTTCGAGAATGAGGCGGCCACCGCTTTAATCATGAATTTTGCAGCTTCTATGTTCCTTATCTTTTCCCTTTCAACTACATCCTTGAACAATAGCACATCAACATACTCCCTGAAGAAGTCTGCTGGCTGGACGTTGTGCAAAACCACATCGGGAAAGCCCCCGTTTTGCAGGTATTCGCGCAGCAGGTTCTTTATCGCGCTTGCCGTCATGCTGTCGACCTTGCCTTCGGTATATTGCACGCCCTTAATGCCTATCAGTTCTTTGAATGAAAAGGGAAGCACCAATACCGGCATGCTCCTTCCTCTGAGCTGGGTTGCTATTTCCCTGCTGAGCAATTTTGAAGACGAGCCTGTTAGTACAATACTGTATAGTTTGCGTTCATACAAGGTGTATACCACTCTCTCCCAACCATCAAACGCTTGCACCTCGTCGAAGAAAAGGTATTTGGGTTGGGCTCCATAAAGCTCTTGATGGTAAAGCGTGCATTTTAACACTTCTTCTTCGCTCAAGTCGCTTATGCCGGCATCTTCAAAGTTTATTATCAAATATTCCTCGTCTTTTAGTTTCCTTTCCTTTATAAAGGAGTAAAACAAGTATGTTTTGCCAGCCCTTCTCGGCCCTATAATTGCAGTTATAATGTTTCTGTTTGGCTCCAGATTTATTTCTCTAGGCTCTACTTCATCAAGTATGGGTTTTAAATACGCCTTTTTATCAAGCAAATATTGTTTCAAATCCATAATAATATAGGGGGAAGAAATCATATAAATCTTTCCTCTTATACGACTCTATTATTTTGTTGAAACTCGCATTTACAGAATGCATAGCAGAAAGCCCACGATTTCAATCGTGGGATGAATGCGATTAGACAGACGTCAGAATATTATTATGACGAGTTTAAGTTATCCTTATTAGAAAGTTGGTATATTTGCCTCGCAATCTTGCCTCAGAACCTTGCTAAGATTCGTTGCACGAACACCGATTTATCTACGCATGGATTCTTATTCCACTGCAGCATGCATATTGGGCTTTCAATTGGTAATGATTTTATATTTCTTTTTAATCAAAAATCTAATGCAGTGTTTTTATGCCAAATGGAGTAGAGCTTATAGTCAGCGACGCACTAATAACCGATACCGGAAGAGGAGTTGCTAGGATAGACACAAAAACCAGGAACATACTTGGCGTTGATACTTACGACGTCATAGAGATAAAGGGCAAGACCAAGTCCACCGGAGCAATAGTATGGCCCGCGCATCCGAGCGACGAAGGCCTCGGGTTTATAAGGATAGACGGCTACATAAGGCAGAACATAGGGGTGGGCATAGGTGACAAGGTCTTTGTTACAAAGGCAAATCCGAGCAATGCCGAGAAGATTACAATAGCGCCTCCAATAGGCCAAAAGCCTCCAGTCTCGCCAGAGTTCCCTGAGTATGCAAAGAGAAGGCTTGAAGGCAGGCCAGTGACAAGGGGAGACATTATCCCCATACCAATGTTCGGCTTGGTTTTCAACTTTGTGGTTGTCCAGACAATACCACACGACATAGTTATAGTCACCAGGGAAACAAACTTGATAGTAAGGGAGGAGCCGGTTTCAGAATCAGAAGTAAGGGTCAACGACGTGCATTACGAAGACATTGGCGGCCTTAAGAACGAGATTCAGAAGATAAGAGAAATGGTCGAGTACCCAATAAGGTACCCTGAGGTTTTCGAGAGGCTTGGCATAGACCCGCCCAAGGGCGTGCTTCTTTACGGCCCACCTGGCACGGGCAAGACCCTTCTTGCAAAAGCAGTAGCAACGGAAAGCGACGCACATTTCATTGCTATTTCAGGGCCAGAGCTCGTTAGCAAGTTTGTAGGAGAAAGCGAGGAAAGGCTTAGGGAGATATTCAAGGAAGCAAACGAGAAGGCGCCTTCAATAATCTTCTTTGACGAAATAGATGCCATTGCGCCGAAGAGAGAGGAAGCGACGAACGAAGTTGAGCGCAGAATGGTCTCGCAGCTTCTCGCGCTTATGGACGGCATGCCGGCAAGAGGCCATGTTATCGTGCTTGCAGCTACGAACAGGCCTGATGCCATAGACCCGGCATTGAGAAGGCCAGGCAGGTTCGACAGGGAAATAGAAATAGGCGTGCCAGACAGGAATGCAAGGAAGGAAATTCTGCTTATTCACACGCGCAACGTGCCTTTGGCAAAAGATGTCAACATAGACGAGCTTGCAAACATAACCCACGGCTATACAGGTGCAGACCTTCAGGCGCTCGTAAAGGAAGCAGCCTTGGCAGCGCTGAGGAATGTTTGGCCTAAGATTGTTGGCAAGCAGCACATACCAGAAGACATACTTCTCAATCTCTCTGTAAGCAGGGAGAACTTCATGGAGGCTCTCAAAAGCATAAGGCCTAGCGCGCTTAGGGAGGTCTTTGTAGAAAGGCCGAATGTGCATTGGAACGACATTGGAGACCTCGAAGAGGTAAAGGAGGAGATCAAGGAAGCTGTCGAGCTGCCTCTCAAAGAACCAGAGGCTTTCGAGAAGATAGGAATAAGGCCGATAAAAGGAATTTTGCTAGTTGGCGCGCCAGGCACAGGCAAGACTCTGCTTGCAAAAGCAGTGGCGACAGAAAGGGAAGCAAACTTCATTTCGATAAAAGGCCCAGAAGTGCTTAGCAAGTACGTCGGAGAAAGCGAAAAGACAGTAAGGGAGCTCTTCAGAAAGGCGCGCATGGCGGCTCCTTGCATAATATTCATCGATGAAATAGACGCAATTGCAAACCCAAGGGGCTCTGACATTACTGATTCCAGGGTAACAGAGCGCGTTGTTGACACTTTGCTAACAGAGATGGACGGCCTGCAAGATCTGAAGAATGTTGTTGTGCTTGCCGCTACGAACAGGCCAGAGGACATAGACCCTGCTCTGCTCAGGCCAGGCAGGTTCGACAAGATAATAGAAATACCCATGCCTAACGAGGTTGCAAGGCTTGAAATACTAAAGGTGCATACGCGCCGCATGCCTCTAGACAAGGACGTTGACTTGGTGGAGATAGCCAAGCTCACTGAGAACTACACAGGGGCTGAGATAGAGAACGTGGTGAGGGAAGCAGGCATGAACGCTATAAGAAACAAGCGCGACGTCGTCAAGAAGGAAGACTTCATGAGGGCCCTTGCTGAGATAAAGCCTGCAATTCCAAAAGAGGTAAGCGAGCGCATAAAGCGCTTCAAAGAAGAGCCCAACAGCATGTACAGATAGTCAGAGCCTGGCAAGCGAGAAGCTAGCCTTGCTTGTCAAGCCTCTAGCCCTTAGCCTTTCCAGCTCTGCATTTTTCTGCCTGTATTGGCTTTGCTCCTCAGCAACAAGCAAGAACTCCCTTATGCCAAGCTTTTCTATCGCCAGCGTTATATCAGGCAAAAGCTCTTCTATGCTGTTTGCCTGCATGAAGTAGCAGTCGTTTGCATCTACGCCCAGCTTCTTTGCAAGCTCTGCATACTTGGTGCTGCTCGTGTTTGTTATTGCTGCAATGTGCCTCTTCGGCTCGCTGGGCTTGCTTTCTATGAGCGTCGAGCTTATGCTTATTCCTTTTCCAGCAAACATGCTTTCAAGCTTGGATTTTTGGACTAGCTCGTTGTTCTTTTCTAGCTCTAGCCTGCTTGCTAGCTTCAAGCCTTTGAACTGTTTAACAAGCTCAGAATGCAAGCTTTCGCTCTCTTTTCCATTAAGTGCGCCAAAGACGTAGCCCATCGCGCCGCAGTCTGTGTGAGCTACAAGCTTTATCTCCCTTATGTTGTTGCTTTCTACCAAGTATCTTAGTGTCTGTTCTACTCCAGCAACGTTTCCGCCCGCATTCCTCACGAAGATCTGCTTGCCATTGTTCATCAAGTCTAGCGCGTTGTTTAACCTCCTGTCCATGCAAGAAACTACTATTTCCATGCAATCACGGCTTTAGCCTGTTTATTACCCTCGGGAAAGGTATTGCATCTCTTATGTGGTCAAGGTTGAGAAGCCACTTTATCAGCCTTTCCATTCCCATGCCAAATCCAGAATGCGGCACAGATCCATATCTTCTCAGGTCTATCCACCAGTCGTAGTTCTCAAGGTTGAACTTTATTCCTTTTGCCTGCTCGAATTCCCTTATGCGCTGCATCAGCTCTTCATAGTTCCACACGCGCTCTGTGCCGCCAATGATTTCCCCGTGGCCGTGCGGAGCCTGCATGTCGTCACTAAGCACGGTCCTCGGGTCTTTGGGATTTGGCCTTGCATAGAATGCCTTTAGCTCCCTAGGCCAGTCTGTTACGAAAATTGGTTTTTCTTCATTTTCTGTTAGCATCTTCTCTTCAGGCACTCCGAAGTCGTCTCCCCACTTCAGGTTGCCGCCCTTGCTGTTTATTATCTCAATCGCCTGCTCGTATGTTACCCTCTTAAAAGGCGGCTTTATCGCCTTCAGGCCTGCAGGGTCCACGTTGAGAACCTTTAGCAGGTCTTCATGCTCTGCAACCTTGTTTGCTATGTAGCTAACAAGACGCTCCTGCAGCTTCATGCTCTTGTTTATGTCATAGTATGCCATCTCGGGTTCAAGATGCCAATATTCAGCAAGGTGCTTTGTAGTCCTTGACTTCTCAGCCCTGTAGGAAGGCGCGAAGGAATAAACCTTCTCCAGGGCAAATATCAGCACCTCAACATAAAGCTGGGAAGATTCTGTCAAATATGCCTTCTCGCCGAAGTAGTTGACCTCAAACAAGTCTGCGCCGGTCTCTCCGCCTGCGACAGTAATCAAAGGCGGCGTTACTTCGTAGAAGCCGTGCTTGTCAAGGAATTCGCGCGCATACCTGAACACATATGACCTTAGCTTGAGTATCGTTGTCATTCTAGTGCTCCTAAGCCACAAGTGTCGCTTGTCAAGGAGAAGCTCTGGGCTCTGGTATTCGGTGATAGGGAAAGGCTCCGCAATGTGAACGTTGGCAAACTTCTTTGCTGTTATTTCGTAGCCAGTGGGAGACCTCTGGTCCTGCTTCAGAACGCCGGTTACTTCTATGCTGGATTCTATGCTTGTATCTTCAGCAGCCTTCCAGGAAGCCTCGTCAACGGCATCTTTTCTCACCGCGATCTGCACGAGCCCTGTGCTATCTCTTAGAACTATGAATACTATTCCCCCGCTTTCCCTTTTCCTGTATACCCAGCCCCTAAGCGTTACCTCTTTGCCCACATATTTCGCAGATTCAGCGGCATGAACGAGCTTTGCCATGTGCCTAATTTCCCTTTTAACCTTTTTATGTCTTTTCAGAATTGGGTTTTGAGTTGCTAAGCATGAGCAAGTTGATTCTAAAATATACATTCCGCTGCGTAGGCAATATATTTGTTGAGGTATAAGTGCAAGCATGCACTATGCCTATACTCTCGGTGGCCTTAGGATAAGCATAAGCGACTATGTGTTAAAGGTGAATGGAAAAGAGGCAAAGGCATCGGCAAGGAATGCGGGCGAAATGGAGGAAGTGCTCTATGACAGGTCATGGCTTAAGGGCAAAGAGGCCGTGCCGCTTTATTACATGTACAGGGATATTGCTGATTTCGAGAAGCTGCACGAATACAAAGTGAGATACGATATTACCATAATGAGGCCTTTAAGGCTTGGAAAGGAGCTCAACAAGACATTTGGCCACTACCATCCATTTGCAGAGAAAGGTCTTTCCTATCCTGAGCTTTACGAGGTGCTTGATGGCGAAGCCATTTACCTGTTGCAGAAGCCTTTGCGCAGAGGAGTGGAGGTGGTGCTGATAAGTGCGAAAAAAGGAGACAAGGTGCTTATACCTCCGAATTACGGGCACATAACCATAAATGCAGGCAAAAAGGATCTTGTAATGGCTAACCTTGTCTCTTCCGTGTTCGAGTCAAACTACAAGCCAATACTCGAGAAGCATGGCGGGGCAGTTTACGTTCTTTCAGGCATGCTACTCGCCTTAAACAAGAATTATGGCGACGTACACATGCACGTACTAAGCGACCATGGCGATTTCGTGTTCAAAGCAGGGTCCAGCCTTCTTGATCTTTTTGTCTTAAACCCGCGCAAATTCATGTTTCTCAACAAACCTTCTTTGCTGCATTTGAATCTGAAATAGCAAAACAAGAAATGGGCCCGCGGAGAGTCGAACTCCGATCTCCACTCTGTGAAAGTGGCGTCTTACCGCTGGACCACGAGCCCTGTCGATTGTTTTTGGAAGAAGAAATATTAAAAGTTTTGCAACTACAACTCCCAACCTTCGCCTCTTCCTCTCTTCCTATGA
>JAGDXZ010000048.1 GCA_023270015.1 Microcaldota archaeon
CTTAAATTAGTTTTTTAATTAAGTCATTAGGGAAGGGGGAGCTACGTGGCAGAGTACATTAGCATAACAGATTTGTTTAACAAGCTCAAGAGCGAGCGCAATACAGGAGAGCTCCTTCCGATGCCTGCTGATTTCTATGCGATAGCGGAGAAGTACATAAATGACTTGGCATCAGCAGGCAATGCGACAGAGGCGGAGAATGCAAGAAAGTTGCTCGGCATGATAAAGGAGAAAAGAAAGCAGAAGCTGCTCATCTACCTTGCCTATGGCAGGCCCCTCCCGAAGCCTATACCTGAGGAAGAGGAAAGTTTATATAATGAAGTAGCCAAATTAATTAGCAATAACTCCTCGCACACTGTAAAGATAAAAATAAAAACAGACCTGCCAAAGATTGTAACGCCAAGTGGCAAAGAACTTGGGCCTTTCAAGACAGGAGAGGTTGTTGAAATAAGCGAGGAAGATGCTGAGTTTGTGCTCATGAACAGCATAGGAGAAAAGGTGTGACAATGAAGATTGAAAAGCAGATAATGGCATACTGCCCGTATTGCAAGAGGCATACGCTTCATAACGTTAGGCCTGTGCCAACAGGCAAAATAAGGCCAAACTCGTTCAGAAACAGGAAGCACGAAAGAACAGCAAGCGGATATGTAGGAAGTGTAGAGCCTAGGCTTATAGTAAAGAAGCAGGGCAAGAAGCAAAGGGTGCTGCTCGAGTGCACAGTCTGCAAGAAGTCTGTAATTAGGGTATTCCCTAAGAGAACAAAGAAAAAGATAGAGATCAAGAAATGATAAATTTATTTTACCTTATTATCTTTGCTTGATCATAAATTTAAGTAAATTTAAGAAGTGGTTTGCTTGATAGTGCCGAAGCCTTTGCCTGAGGAAGGGGAAGTAGTACTGATAAAGATAAACAAGGTAATGCCATTCGGCGCGTATTGCACGCTCACCGAGTACAACATAGACGCGTATTTGCCAATAGCGGAGGTAGCGGCAGGATGGATTAAGAACATACACGAATTCATAAAGGAAGGCCAGAGCGACGTGGCAAAGGTCATATTCGTAGACCCAGAAAAAAGGGCTGTAGACATTTCGCTCAAAAAAGTGAGCACAAAGGAAAAGAAAGACAAGCTCGCAGAATATGGGCTTGAGAAAAGGTCTGAGCAGCTATTCAGGCAGGCTTTGAAGAAGGCGGGCATAGCAGATGACAAGGCAGTAATACAAAAGCTTGCTACAGCTTTTGCCACCTATACCGAGTTGATAAATGCTGCATACAACAAAGACCAGAAAATAGAGAAGTTGCTTGGTAGCACTCTCGCAAGCGCGCTATACGAGATAGCTGAAAAGAACATAAAGCCCAAAATCTACGAGGTTTCTTACAAGCTCGAGCTTAGCGCAAGGAACGGCCAAGCCAACATTGACACTATAAAGCAGGTCCTGGGGCAGCTCGAAAAGCTGGGGATAAGCGTAATCTACGAAGGCGCGCCACATTACTTGCTAAAGACAAAGGCAGAGACTTATCCGAAGGCTGAGAGCGTAATAAAGTCCGGTGAAAACCTGCTTAGCAGCCACAAGCACCAGCTTAACTACACGCTTACAAAGGTATAGGCATGAAGACTCACATAGTTGCAAAGAAGGTAAAGCTTCACAACCCAGTTTTGTTAGTCGGCTTGCCAGGAATAGGCAATGTTGGCAGCCTGGTAGTTCAGTATCTGATTCAGCAGCTTAATGCGAAGGAATTCGCGCAGCTTTATTCACAGCATTTTCCTTATTTGGTAATAGTAACCCCGGACGGTGGGCACAGGCTTGTAAGCAACAGATTCTTCTACTACAAGAACCCGAACAAGAAAGGCAACGACCTTGTACTGCTCATAGGCGACTACCAGCCTGCAACCTCTGAAGGCCAATATGAAGTCAACGACATGATAGTAAAGTTCTTCAAGTCTTTGGGCGGCAAGGAAGTCTATACCATAGGTGGCTACAGCGCAGAGGCGAGGATAATACAAAATCCCAGGGTGTTTGGCGTTACCAACGACAAAGCCCTCAAAGAAAAGCTTGCAAATTTTGGCGTAATTATAGGTGCAACCCCCAATCTGTCAATAATAGGTGCAGCTGGGTTGGTCATGGCCTTTGCGGATCGTGCAAAGATGCCTTCCGCATGCATAATGGGCGAAACCGGCCTGCTTGAAGTAGATGCAAACGCAGCCAGAAGCGTGCTCCAGCTACTGGTTAAGATGTTCGACCTCAAAATAAACCTGAACGAGCTTGTAGCAATACAGCATGAAACAGAGAAGCTCATTAAAGAGCTGGAAGAAGCTGCAGGCAAGGAAGGCGCCCCAAAGCTTGGAGAGCATCCAAACTACATAAGGTAGCTTTTTCTCTTGCTTAAGTATCATAAATTTTTCATGCGCTATTTTCTCTAGCGCCGATAATCTAGCCTGGTAGGATGCGAGCTTCCCAAACTAGGAAACAGCTCGAAACCCGGGTTCAAATCCCGGTCGGCGCATATCGCTATCTCCTCTCTTTTTAAATTCTGCTTGTGTTATTTTAAACGTGGCCATTTCTAGTCATTTTCCATTCAGGAAAGTAGAAAGAGATGCATTCGAGATATTAACAAGCACCTTCATATACGAGGATTATCTTTGGCTTGTCAGCGATCTAAAGCCCAATACCACTGCCATAGACGTAGGTGCTTATATCGGCGATACCGCTCTTTATTTTGCGATGCAGCCTAACATAAAAGAGGTATTGGCCTTTGAACCTTATAAAAGCAATTTCGAGGCGCTCAAAGCCAACATAAGCCGTAGCCCAAGAAAAGAAAAGATAAAGCTGTTCAATGCCGCAATAGGCAAGCCCGGCTCAAACTACAAGCTTAAGGTTAAGGATATAAAAGAAGAGGCGTACGCGCCTTTAGAATTGGGCAACGGCGAGGAAATAGAGGTCCTAGGTTTGGATACTGTGCTAAACAAGGTTGAAAATAATGCCGTGCTCAAGATAAACTGTGATGGTTGTGAATTCTTTGCATTTGAATGCTGTGTCGATTTCAGCAAAGTATATCGCATGCAGATTCTTGCCTATAATTCATTTGGCCCTGTCGAGATAATAGAGCAGACTCTTGCAAAGGTTGGTTTCAACTCAAAGCGCGCACCGAGTAGGGTCAAGGACACAGTCTGGATATATGCTTGGAAATAGGTCTGGCTTTTTATGAGGCTCGTTGCCGACAAGATGCTTGCAAAGCTTGCACGGTGGATTAGGCTTGGAGGATATAGCATAGAAGATGCAGCAACAAACAATGACGATTCTTTGATAAAATACGTGAGGGCGAGGCATGCTGTGCTGCTGACGCAAGATGAAGCTTTGGCGAACAGGGCAAGGCGCCAGCGCTTTCGAGTTTTACTTGTCAAAGGGAATGGCATAGAGGAGCAGCTGGCATTTGTTGCAAAGAATTTAGGCCTTAAGCTTTCTACAAAACCCTCTGGCATATGCCCTTATTGCAACGCAAGGCTTATCAGAGTAGACAAATCCAAGGTCAAGCTTCCGGGAAAGATAGCAAGGCGCTACCGCGTTTTCTACAAATGCCCAAAATGTGGCAGGGTTTATTGGCACGGCTCACACTGGAAAGAAATAGAATCCAGGTTAAAGGAAGCAAAGAGAATGGAAAAGTCTTTATGAACTTATGAAATAAGAGTTTCTTCTAGAACCTCCACCTCGTTGACTCCCTTGAGGTTCTTAAGCCCTTCCTCGAACTCCGAGCTGCCCTTGGAATCGTCGTGTATGAAAAGAACTTTTATCACTTTTATTCCGAACGCAACATCCTCCAAGGCTATGCTCTGTGGCTTCATTGTGTCTATTATCTCCTTTTTTACCTCTTCTGCTTTCCCCTCTTCGGGGTATACTCTAAAAAGCACCGCTACGTTGCCCATCAAGGTCCCTCAAATCCGCATACGCTGCATTTGTAGCTCCTGAAATTCTCTCTGCATTCCCTACATCTTACTATTACGCCCTCATTGCACTTTGGACATTTGAACTCAACATAGTCTTTTGTCAGCTTACCGCATGACGTGCAAATTTTTCCAGGAGTATCACTCATCGATTCACCAATCGCTAAAATCAAAGCAGGTGTAAATATATAAGAAGCAAAGTATATAAAGATAAGCGGGCATGTGGTGTAACTTGGATAGCACGGCGGCTTGCGGAGCCGCTGGTTGCGGGTTCAAATCCCGTCATGCCCGTTTCTTTTCAAAACCAATATTAACTCTTTTTTGCATATTGCTTTGTTTGTATGCAAGGAGTAAAAATAGAGAAGACAAAGGCAGAGGAATTAAGGAAGTACTTAAGGGCAGCAGGCCTGCTAGATCTGGAACACAAGATATTCAGTAAGAATGGCCAAGTCTACATTCCTCTGGCAGCAAGGCCAGGCGCCAAAGTGCTAACGAAGGTAAAAAAGCTGGGCGGCAAGCTGTGCAATGTCAGATTTCAAAAGCAGATAAGGAAAAGAGGCGAATCCGTAAGAAAGCTCATCAAGGAGGATTTGCCGAAGGCCTATGACCTGCTTGGCGACATAGCTGTCATAAACGAAACAAAGCATGCAAAAAAGCTTGCAAGGGCAATTTTGCAGGCAAATCCGAACGTAAAGACTGTAGTAATGAAAAAAAGCGCAGTAAGCGGCAAATATCGCACGAGGGAGTTTGTCCACATTCTAGGCAAAAAGAATTTTGTTGCGACATATAAAGAAAATGGGGCAAGGTTCGTGTTTGACATAAGGAAAGTGTTCTTTTCCTCAAGGCTAGCTTATGAGCGCAAGAGAATTGCAGACCTTGTCGCAAAAGCTAAAAAGGCTGAGAATGTGATGGTGATGTTTGCGGGCGTTGGGCCATTTGCCATAGAAATTGCAAAAGCATGCAAAGCCTGCAATGTCGTCGCTATCGAGCTTAATGCAAATGCCTACAAAAGCATGGTTGAAAACATAAAGCTGAACAAAGTTACAAATGTTGTTGCAATAAAGGGAGACGTGGCAAAAGCAGTGAAAAAATACAAAGGCTGGGCTGACCGCATAGTGATGCCTTTGCCTAAGAGCTCTTATTCCTTCCTAGGTTCAGTGCTTGTCGCAGCAAGAGAAAGGTGTATTGTGCATTACTACTGCTTTGGAAAAGCGGAAAAGGCGATAGAGGAAAACGAGCAAAAGATAAAGGAGTTTTTTGAAAAGAGAGGAAAGAAAGTCAGGTTCTTGTTTAGCAGAGTCGTTAGGCCATACTCGCCCAGTGAAGACGAAGTGGTAATTGATTTTGAAATAAGAAGCAGCCAAAGCTAATGCGCCTTCATGGGATATGCATTTATGCTTTGTCTACTTATTCTAAACTATGCAAGAACAAGCTGGCAGTCAGAACTTCATAGCAGCGGTGCTTTCTAAAAAGCAGTTGGTAAAGGCCAACTTGGAAAAGGTGAAGCACAAAATCGGAGTTTACAGCGCAAAAGGAGGAACTGGCAAAACAACTATAGCAATAAACCTGGCTTATGCGCTAAAGGAGCTCGGCTACAAGGTAGGCCTGCTCGATGCCGATATTGATACGCCAAATGTAACCTTGTTTCTTGGAATAAACCAGAGGGCAGATGGCGCATACCCATTAAAGCCTGTTGAGAAAGACGGCGTAAAGGTCATCTCCTCCTCGCTTTTCATGGACGATTCCAAAAAGCCGATAATCTGGCGCGGGCCTTTGATAGCCAAGCTAGTCGAGGACTTCATGCAGAACACGGCTTGGGGAGAACTCGATTACCTTGTAATAGACCTGCCTCCTGGAACTAGCGATTCGCCGCTAAGCATAATGCAGCTTCTGGACATGGACGGTTTTGTACTTGTCACAACCCCTCAGCACATAGCAGCTTTGAACACCATACGCTCGGGGCTCATGATCAAGAGGCTAAATGTTGCAGTGCTT
The DNA here is from genome assembly GCA_023270015.1 of Microcaldota archaeon. Classification (GTDB taxonomy): domain Archaea; phylum Micrarchaeota; class Micrarchaeia; order Micrarchaeales; family CABMGC01; genus JAGDXZ01. The sequence continues at coordinate 5,933 of JAGDXZ010000048.1, forward strand.
GGAGTAATTGAGAACATGTCGACAGCAGATAACACAGGTGGCGGCAAGGAAGTTGCAGAAGCGCTCAACACAGAGCTTCTTGGTACAATTCCTTACAACGAGAAATTCAACAAGTTTAGCGATTCGGGCAAAGTTCCAGTAGAAGAAGACAACGATATAAGGGAAGAGTTTATAAGAATAGCAAGCAAATTAAAAGATATGCTGCATTAGTTACTGGGGGAGTGCTGTGGCTGAGCCTTTCGAAGAGTTGCTAAAAGAGTCAGAGATTTTTGCAGACAGGAGCGTGCTTTCCCCGCATTACGTGCCAGAGAACCTTCTTTTTAGAGGAGCCCAGATAGAGGCCATAGAAAGGACGATAGCGCCTTCGCTGAAGGGCGAGCGCGGCAGGAATTTGTTCATATACGGTAAAACTGGCACCGGCAAGACCTCATGCATAAAGCACGTCATTGACGAGATAAACAAGCTGCCACAGATAAAGGCTAAGGTCAGCTATGTAAACTGCAGAATATACAATTCAAGGTTCAGGGTCTTGAGCAAGATTGTCAGCGACCACCTGCCTTTCTATGCCAAGCGTGGCTATGGCGTTGCTGAGATTTATGAGAAGCTGATAAGCTGGATAGAGGAAGACGGCAAGATACTCATAGTAGTGCTTGATGAGATAGACATGGTAAA
>JAGDXZ010000002.1 GCA_023270015.1 Microcaldota archaeon
CACCCTACTCAGATAATCTCCGACTTGCTTACTGTGCAGGAATTCAAGAAGAAGCTGAATGGGCTTAAGATTGCGTTCATAGGCGATACTAGCAACGTGGCTAACTCCCTGATGCTTGCGTGTGCTAATTTGGGCATAAACTTCGCTATAGCCTATCCAGAGGGCTACGATCCAGACAAAGCCCTGCTTGAAAAGGCAAAAGCATTTGCGAAAAAGTCAAAGAGCGATCTTTTGCTCACGCATAGTACCAAGGAAGCCGCGTCTGAGGCAGATGTACTGTACACAGATGTATGGGTAAGTATGGGCGAAGAGGCGGAGGCGGAGAAAAGGAAAAGGGACTTTAAAGGATACCAAATAAACAAAGAATTGCTACGCTTTGCAAAAAATGACGCCATAGTAATGCACTGCCTGCCCGCGCACCGCGGAGAGGAGATAACAGAGGAGGTGCTTGAGGGGCCAAGGTCAGTAGTGTGGCAGCAAGGCAGAAACAAGCTATACGGAGCCGCTAGCGCACTGGCCTATGCTGTTAAGTAACATTAAGGTAGGTGCAGTTTTCAGAAGGGATGTTTATTACGCTATTGTTTACTACTCTTTTTTGCTGAAATGCCAAGATGTTATATAAGCTTCCCCAACCTCCTTCAAGAGTTGTATTCTGATAAGTGGCAAAGTACCCTCCGCATATCTTGATTACTTTTCCTGTCATTGTGGAATTGGGCGTTATTGTCCAAATGACAGTTAGGTAATGGTGTGGATTGTTATTTAGTATTTGATGCGGCGCACTTATCTGGTTTACAAATCGTTGCCAGGGTCCATTGTTTTGAACTAGTAGATTGCCTGTCTGATTTGCGAACTCAACACCATAGTAGTGTATGTTTATTATAGGCGATGCCAAGTAGGCCACTGTTGCGTTAACGAACGGTATTGTGGTGTTGCTCCAAAGGAAATTGCCAACAAAGGTTACATTTAGCAGTACATATTCGCCCGGTGCAGCAGTGCTTTTGTTGAGGCTTACAATAACCTGAGTTACATTGTTGACTTGTATGAATTGCAACTTATTGGTTGCGTTATAGAAACCCACTCCAGTGAGGTTGAAAAACGTAAACTTTGATGGCGTGTAAGTAGAGCTTGTCGAAGTGCTAATGCTTGTAGCGCTTGTTGTAACAGAGGTTATGTTAGAAATAGTTGTGTTTTTTCCTTCTACATAGTATAGCCTAGCTTCGAAAGGAAAGCTCCATTGCTGAATTAGTTCTTTATATTGTGAGTTGGATATGTTGGGTTGGGGTGCGTAAACCAAAACCCAGCCTTTGCAACCGCTTGGATTGGCAGTATAGGTAAGATTCCAAAGTTGGAAGTAAGGAAGGATCACATAGGCGCCTGCTGGTATGTCATTGCAGTTGTATATCGAATCGTAGGCATAGAATCTTGTGAGATTGCTGTACTGCATGTAAAACTCCACTAGAGATGCAAATCCACTCATGTAAATCTTTGTAGTAGTTGGCAGTTTGTTCAAATACTGTGCGATTGCCATTTGATCATATCTTTGCGCCACTAAACCTTCGTGCCAGAGTAGGTTTATTGGTATTGAGGTTGCAATTAGGAACACAACTCCACCAATCCCTAATACAATTCCAAAAGTCCTTTTGATCTTAGATCCTTTTTGTATGGCGCATTCAATCGCGAATCCGAGCAGAAGCGCTGTCGGAGGTGCTATTATCGTAAGAAACCTACCGAGCCTATATGATAGAAGATAATAGAATGGATGCAAACTGACATGCATGGGCCCTAGTTCCAAGTAGGTGAAGCATATTGCAAACCATAGCAAAGGCACATATGCGCGCCTCTCTCTTTTTATGAGCAAGTAAGCTACCGCAATTATAAGAGCATAGAAGTAAAATCCTACGCGGCTATTCGGTACAAAGACAGCCGGCGAAAGGAAAGAAAAGGCATTAGAAAAATTTCCAGATCTCAGGCTTGTAGACCAAAGCGAAATGAGCATATATGGAAACATTGTGCTGGGGTAAAAATTCAAATTGGTGTTGGTGGATGGAATGGTGTTTTTCCCTCCGACAGCGCTATAAAAATGGCTGTTGACTGTGAGTGTTATTAGTGGGTTTCCAGAAAGTGCATAATTGGCAAGCATTAGCAGAACTCCTGCAAATAAAAACCCTACAATTGCATAAATTCCTTGCTTCAGTTTTATTTTTCTTCTTAAAATCTCTATTACAAAAAATATAATAAGAAAAACCACTATTATAGCGCCTTCTGGCGTCACTATAGGCGCTGCTAAAGCCAAGGCACCGCTAGAGAAGTACCAAAGTTTTGAATTTTTTATTTCACCCAGCACCATCGCCAATACTGCCAATGAAGTGACAAACATCATCGGAATGTCGTCGCTTATCGTTGCAGAGAGCCTAACAACTAGTGGGAAAAAGGTGAAAAGTAGTGCAGAGACGAAGCCCGCCTGTTCATTATAAAGCGATTTGCCTATCCAGAATACTACACCTATAGTAAATACATAGGAAAGTATGTCCCATAGTGAGGCTGATACCATATTTATTCCAAACAGATAATAAAAGAAAGCAATAGGGTAGATTTGCAAGAGTCTTACACTAAATATGTATGGACTTTCTCTGAGTGTATGCGTCAATGCAGTATATGCTAGCTCCAGATAGGTGGTGTCATCGCCATAAAAAGACGGGCCGCCAACATTTATTATTGAGTAAAGTAGCGCAAATAGCATTAGTGCAATGGTAAATATTAAATACAGGCTTACTTTGCTCTGTCTTTTCATACTTCAATTTTGGATCTTAAGCTTTATAATTTATGATTTTCATGGTTTTCTGCCACCTGTCTTGGTTTTGTAAGGCGCTTGGCAAACAAATACATGCCATAGGTGGTTGCTATGTTAGTAATCAACACAGATAGAAACAGCAGATCTACAAATTTGCTCGGTGCATAAACTCCATAGGCAGCGGGCAAGGTAGCCACTACTATAGGCGATAATCCCCTAGCAATGCTGAACCTTGCGATAGTATGCTCCGCCCCGTCTTCTTTTTCTTCAAAAGCCATTTTTATCATTGGTATGAACATGCTCCTGACAAAATAGATTATAATGGTCAAGAGAGTGCTTATTAGCAGCAGCCACAAGTCATTTTCGCTTATTTTGAACAAAAGGCCGATATAAACAAAGAAGAACGTGCTCACAAAGAACACGATCTCTTTTTGGAAACGAGAAATGTGTGAAATCATCTTTTGCATGCTAGCGGTATACTGCTTTATGGTTTTTCCCATTTCTTGTGTATTGGCCAAGATCAAGCCAAATATAAATACAGCTACAGCTCCGCTAGCGCCAAGCGCCTGAGCAAGCCCATAAGTCGCTATGACCATTGTTATGGTAAGCATCCAACTGTATTCCTCGCTGTGGCTTCTGAAGGTGTGAAGGATGAATATCCAAAAGAACGAAGAGATAACGCCTATTGCTGTTGAGCCCACAAGGAAGTTAGCAAAAAGCCTGCCCAAAGATCCTAGGCCTACAGATTTCTGAGCTAGCAACTCTATAAGCAGAAGCGGAACAATAAGCGTTACAGTGTCTACTACAACGCTTTCAAAGTTGAGCAAGGCTTTAAGCTTCGGGTTTATCTTTGCCGTTTTCATAAGAGTGGGTATGACTACTGCGCTCGGCCCCGCAAGCCCGAAGCCTGCCGCAAAAGACAAGTAGGCATTCATGCCTGTAGAGAGGTATATGCCTATCCCTAGCAATATGCCGGTTGCAGTAGCCAGTGCAAAAGTGAACTTAAGTGCGTATGAAATACCAAGGTCTTTGATTTTTATTCTAAGCCCTACATCAAAAAGCAAGAAAGAAACAGCAAGAGCTGTAATATAAGGAACTACTGCCACTACTGTGCTTGTTTTAGAGGTGTTTACCAAGTGGAACACAGGCCCTATAAGCAGGCCTATGAGCATCAGTGGCAAAACGCTTGTTATTTTGATCTTGTAAAACAAGTCGTTCAGTATGTAGCCTAAAAAGGCTACGCCAGAAAGAAGCAAGAAAAGAACTGTGACGCCGATCATACAACCAACTTAGTTTGGCCCTTTTGCATGCTTTCCAGCTTGCTTTCGACATTCATCAGCAAGGCTGCGGTCTTCTTCTCTCTTGACCTAGAGACGAAAAAGTATATTTCGTCTTTTGTGTTCCTTGTTAGCAATATGAATATGTCGCCTGCTCGGAACCTGCCTGTCCTGCCTCTCCTCTGTATATTCCTTATCTCGTTTGGTATGGGCTCGTAGAACACCACCACGTCCACGCTAGGTATGTCAAGGCCCTCTTCGCCAATGGAGCTGGCTACGAGTATGTTGAACTTGCCTGACCTGAAGTCCTCTATTGTCTGCTTTTGCTGTTCCTGTGTTACGCCTTCCTTTTTTCCTACGAACGCCCTGGCAAGAAATCCGTTTTGATTAAATTTCTCTACAAGCATCTTTATCGTAGACCTATATTGGGCAAATACTATGCACGCTTTCTTTTTATAGTCTGCAAGAATTTTCAAGGTGGCATCAACCTTTGGATGCTCTTCTCCGATCTCCATAAGCCTTTTAGCCTCGTTCAAGGCCTGCCTTATGTTCTTGTTTTGCAGGAAGCTTTTCACCGCCCTGCTTTTTACCTCCCTTTTGTCTAAGGAATCGAGATATGCCACAAACGGATACAATCCCTCTGTTACTAGCAGATCATATGCATGCACAGCATGCAGAAGCTTGACGTAGCTGAAGAAAAGGCCAAATCTGTAGCCAGGAGCGCTTATCTTCTTCAGCTCGTTTCCCAGCTCTATCAGCCTGCCTTTAGGTATAGAGTCTATGCTTTTGAAGTTTGCAAAGCCCTGCTGCCTTAGCGATGCAAGGCTTTCTTCGCCCACTGTCTTTACAAGCTCAGCCACATGTTTGATCTGCTCGCTTAGCTCAACGCTGACCGTGTGGAGGTATTTTGGCATAACGTATTCCTTCACATCCTCGTCCATTGAAGTCCTCGCTTCTATGTGCCTTATGTTTAGCGCATTTACAAGCTCCATCACCTTCTCGGGCTTGCTTCCAGGCGATGCTGTCAAGCCCACAATAAGCACGCCCCTTGCTGCAAGCTCGTTGGCTATGTAGGTATAAGCGTATTTGCCTATTGCATGATGGCACTCGTCAAAGATTGCAACTCCAAACCCGAGAAGCGACAGTTCTCCAGACCTTAGGTCATTTGCTACTGTTTGCGGAGTTGCAACAATCACCTTTGCATGAGCCTCGGTCTCAAGCCTGTCTTTCTTTCTTACAGATCCTGTAAGCAGCGCTATGTCTTCGCCAGGCACCTTGAGCAGCTTTTTGAGCGTAGAAAAGTGCTGCTCGGTAAGAGGTTTTGTAGGTGCAAGGAACAGTGCCCTTTTGCCCTCATAGATTGCTTTGGCTATCAGCGCAGCGCCTATGAGAGTTTTGCCAAGGCCTGTGGGCAATACAACAAGCGTGTTTCCCTTTTCAGTTATTGCCTTTATTATGTTGTATTGGTACTTCCTGAACTCTATGCCCTCTAGGTTTAGCAGGTTAACGTACTCTCCCAGGCCGCCCCAATCAGCAGTTGTTTGCTCCATTCGCTCTGCATTAATTTTAGGAAAAGAATTTAAAGAATGTAAGCCAATAGATAAAGAGTGCCGCAGTAGCTCAGTCCGGGAGAGCGCCCGGCTGAAGACCGGGATGTCGCTGGTTCAAATCCGGCCTGCGGCAAT
>JAGDXZ010000016.1 GCA_023270015.1 Microcaldota archaeon
GGCACTACAGCGCAGCTCAAGGTAAGCACAGACATGCTTGGAAGGATATTTGACGGAATGGGAAGGCCCAAAGATGGGGGCATGCCCATATACGGAGAAAGCAAAGATATAGTAGGAAGCGCTATCAACCCGTATGCAAGAGAGCAGCCTTCTGAATTCATACAAACCGGCATAAGCACAATAGACGGAATGAACACACTTGTGAGGGGGCAAAAGCTGCCCATATTTTCAGGCTCAGGATTGCCACACAACAGGCTTGCAGCACAGATAGCAAGGCAGGCGAAGATAATAGGGGAAAACGAGGGATTTGGAATTGTTTTTGGAGGAATCGGAATAAACAGTGAAGAAGCAAACTTCTTCAAAAAGGAATTTGAAGAAACAGGTGCACTTGAGAGATCGGTAATGTTCCTCAATCTTTCTTCGGAGCCTTCAATGGAAAGAATAATACTTCCTAGACTTGCGCTTACAACAGCCGAATACTTGGCTTACAAGGAAGACATGCACGTGCTTGTAATACTAACGGACATGACAAACTATTGCGAGGCGCTGCGCGAGATATCTGCAGCCAGGGAAGAAGTTACCGGAAGAAGGGGATATCCTGGATATATGTATACGGATCTAGCAAGCATCTACGAAAGAGCTGGAAGGATTAAAAACAGGAAAGGCTCGATAACGCAGCTGCCCATACTTACAATGCCTAGCGATGACATAACACACCCAATACCGGATCTTACAGGCTACATAACTGAAGGGCAGATTGTGCTGAGCAGGGACCTTTTCAGGAAGGGCATATATCCTAATGTGGATGTGTTGCTGTCGTTGTCAAGGCTTATGAACAACGGCATTGGCCCTGGAAAAACAAGAGAAGACCATAAAGGGGTTGCAGACCAGCTTTACGGCGCTTATGCAAGGGCGCAAGACGTGAGGAGCATAAGCGCAATAATAGGAAAAGAGGCGCTTAGCGCAAACGAAAGGCTTTACCTTGATTTCGGCAACGAGTTCGAGAACAAGTTCATAAAGCAGGGAGTAAACGAGCGAAGAACTTTCGAACAAACCTTGGAAATAGGCTGGGACCTTCTTAGCATGCTTCCTGAAACAGACCTGACAAGGATAAAGAAGGAGTATGTTGACAAATATTACAGGCGGGCAAATGCAAAACAGGATTAACCCTACAAGGACAAACCTCCTTGCACTGAGGAAAAGGCTGGCAATAGCAGAGAAAGGGCACGAGATATTAGTCCACAAGAGGCAGGCGCTTGTGACTGAATTTCTCAAGCTTCTCTCAGAGCCCAGAAAAAGAAGAAATGCACTTGTGCAAATCGTAAACGAAGGCTATAAAAAGGTAAGGATTGCAAACGCCTACATAGGCAATTTCGAGCTCGGGGAAATTGCTTATTACATGAAGAAGGCAAGCCCTGTTGGCATAGAGATTAAGAACGTAATGGGGGTAAAGATACCAGAGATAAGCGTGGTAAAGCCCCAGCAGCCAAGTGTGCCTTTCGGCGCAAGTTTAGCTGTAGACGAGATAAGCGATGCTTTCTCAAGAGCCTTGCAAGCGCTTATCGACACCGCTCAGCTTGAGCACGGCCTAAGAAAAGCAGTGCTTGAAATCGAGAAAACAAAGAAGCAGATAAACACGCTTGAAAACAAGGTCATACCTGAAATAAAGAGCAATGCGAAATACATAGAAATGCGCATAGACGAGATGGACAGAGATATGTTCGTCTCGCTCAAGCATGTAAAGGCAAAGCTTGCCAGGGGAGGTGCATGATAATATCAAGAAAAAGCCGCTACGTCTACAACCCGCTGCTTGAAGAAGACAAGCTTGCAGCAGAACTTGAAAAGCAAGGCAAGCACGTAATAAAGCTCAATGCTGGCGACCCCGCTGCGTATTTCAAAACTCCAAGCTATATAATAAACGCTTTCGTCGAAGCGCTGAAGGAGGGCAGGACTGCGTATGCCAATGCAGCCGGCGTAAAGGAGCTTAGAGAAGCAATTGCAGAGAGGTACTGGAGAATGTACAGGTCTAGCATAAGCCCTGAAAGCATAGTAGTGACACAGGGAGTCAGCGAAGCGATAGACTTCATAAACGCAATAATGCTAAATCCTGGAGATGCTGCGATTCTGTTTAGGCCGTATTACCCGCTTTATCCCCTCTACCTGCTCGAGAACGGCGGAAAGCCCATATTTGAAAATTATTATGAAAGCCTTTCTTGGAACATCGACACTGAAAAGCTTGAAAAGACGATAAAGAAAAATGCTAGGAAGAAGCCTAAATACATGCTCATAACAAACCCAAACAATCCAACAGGCACGGTGCTTGACAGGAAGGTGCTTGAAGAAATCGTAGAGCTTGCAAACAACTATGGCATAATGCTCATAAGCGACGAAATATACGACGAGATAGTTTTCAGCAACGCAAAGTTTACAAGTATCAGCGAAATAGCGAAGGGCATGCCCTATGCGATACTGAATGGGGCTTCTAAAGCCTACGACGCAACAGGCTTTAGGCTTGGCTATGTGCTTTTGCCAGAGCACGATGCAAAATCAGAACAGCTTCTTGCCAAGCTTGTGGACTATGCTCAGGCAAGGCTCTCAGCAAGCACGCCAGCACAGTATGCTTTTGCCAAAGCGCTTGTAAACAGCAAAGAGCACGAGAAGCAAGTAAGGAGCATGGTAAAGGAGATAGAGGAGAGAGTGGGCCTTGCCACAAAGCTTATAAACAAAAGCAAGCACATGCATGTTGTTGAGCCACAGGCTGCATTCTACCTGTTTCCGAAAGTAAATCTGAAACAACTAGGCTTCAAGAACGACAAAGAGTTTACAGAGTCGCTGCTCAAAGAGGAGCAGGTGCAGCTTTCAAGGGGATCTGGCTTTGGCGCTGAAGGCTATGTAAGGATTGTAGGCTTGGCACAAAAAGATATTTTAAGCCTAGCAATAAATAAAATAATAGAGTTCTGCGAAAGGCACGCGAAGGAGGCATAGTCTAATGGTAGGACGTCACCCTTACACGGTGAAGGTCTGGGTTCGATTCCCTGTGCCTCCATCAAAATTAAGCAAACATATATAAAACGGGAAAAAACTAATTAATTAGGTAATTAGATGGTTGAAGCGACGGTAAATTTTGGCATTTCAATGAACAGAAACAAAGAACCAGAGAAGCTTAGTGAAGGCAAAGAGACATACAAAAAACTGTCTGAGATAGAAAAAAATCTTTCCAAATTGGTCGAAGATGCAAATAAAAGCATTACAGAATTGGAAAAAATAAAAACCAATACGATAAATGACGCAGCACCGTATCTTGAAGAGCTCAAGTCCTGGATTCAAAAATTTAAAGAAGAAACTCCAGAAGAAAAATCTAAAGAAATTCCGGAATGGCTTCAAAAGCTGGATTCCGCAAAAGATATCTCAGAAATCAGCAACGAAGATCTGAAAGCTATGGAGCCTGTAGCAAAGGACGAAAGCAAGGTGTTGCTAGACTACCTGAAACACTTTAATGAGGAATTTGAGACAACGCAGGCGGCTATAGAAAAGAATAAAGAAATGCTTTCCCAACTAACGAAAATCAAGAATGCGCTTTCGAAACCAGATGAGAATAGTATCCAAGAGGAGTTTAAGAGAAAGATAAATCTGGAAGAAATCGCAAATCCAGACAATAAAAAAATGTTTGAACTCCTAAATGAAGGGATAAAAAAATTAGAATCAAGTGAGGGCGAGATAAATAAGCTTAGCGAGAAGATAAACGAGTACTTAGAAAGCGCGCGGGCTTCCGCAAGCAACTCTCTGGACGAAAGAGCTGCTGTAAAAATCCAAATAAAAAATCCAACAAAAAATGAAAAGGAGTTATTAAGCGAAAACGATAAGGAAATCAGCGATGCGGTATCAAACCTTTATCTCGGTTACGTCATGGTATACGCTATGAAAGAGTATTTTGACAAACAAAACAAAGAGAACAAATCTGCTGCCAATTCGGATCTTCTAAATAGATATTTCAACTCTTTAGATGGAGTCAAGAACGCAATAAATGACTTGACCGGAGACAATGCTAACGTTTCTGCTGCGTCTGCTGGTGTTCAAACAGTCCAAACAGCCCAGACTGCACAGGATACAAAAATCAGCAATGAAAACACAGGAGAATCAAATAAAGCATCCGAAGAATCACCTACACAGGTAGCAAACAGGAAGGCCTCGAGAAAGAAGAAGGCTAGCAATAGAGAAAAGATAGCACAAATAGAAGAAGCTGCTGCAGAAAAAACAGCTGCAAAGCATCAAGTAGAGGCGATGGCAAAGCGCGAAGAAAAGCTAAAGGAGGAATTGCAGAATCTAGAAGATAATCCTGAGGAAAAGAAGAAGATGAACGTAAACCTCACCCATTTCGCACTTGAGATATCTGCATTATTGGAAAACACGGCTCTAAACAGCAACGAGAAGAAATATCTAAGAGGCCTTCTGGCAGACTTGAACAAAGCAGTGGAGGAAACTGCAAGCAAGCACAATTGGGGGGTAAATTACCGTGAAATAAATGTAAACCAGTATCCTGAAGTCAAAAACAAGGTGAACAATGTATTCAACGCAAAGAAAGAAGAGTTCAAAACGGCAATAGAGACATTCTGGGAAGAGCTGTCAATCGCCGTTGCAGCTTTGATAAACACCGACAAAGAGGAGATAAAGAAGCACCTTTCTGAAAATCTGGAAGAATTTGAAAACAGGTATGAAGAGTTCATGAGACTACACAGAAAAGAGGAGGAAAGCACAACAGTTAAAGTGGCGACAATAGGTTAAAAGGTTTGACTTTTTGTTTTCTAATTTTCTAATTATTTCTAACCATCAAAGTTTAGTTTTAGTTTTATTGCATTATTTAAAGAATCCAGAAAAAGCACACTAATTTTTTAAAGAGTTAACAACCAAGAACAAGAGCCTAAGGAAAAGGAAATTATAAACATAAATAAAACAAAGAAAGCCCTTTCGGGCTTTCTCAAACTAACCTGTTTATGAGCTTGCAGAGCTGAGCAGGTCGTTTATGAACTCGTTGCCTGCTTGTACTGTCTCGTTGGCGTAGTAGCCAGCTACTAGTATGCGGTTGCTGCCGAAGGCCT
>JAGDXZ010000053.1 GCA_023270015.1 Microcaldota archaeon
TTGTCAAGGTTGTAGAGGTTGTGGAAGGACACCACGTTGGGAAATCGCCAGCTTCGAGTGAACAGCTATCTCCTGCCGGGCAGCCAGTGCTGCTGCATTCTCCGATATAATCACAAGACCACCTAGTTCCGGACGGACATGAGCTTGGACCACCGATCCCTGATCCGCAATTAAATTGTTGAGACGTGTTTCCTGTGCAATCATTGTAGTTTACAGTGCAGTCCTTGTTCATATCATTATAGGCACACTCCCAAGTAACCGCAGTAGTAGATGTTGAGGAAGTGGTTGTAGAAGTAGAGGTGGTTGTGGAAGTAGAGGAGGTTGTTGTGGAGGTTGAAGAAGTTGTTGTTGAGGTAGAGGAGGTTGTTGTGGATGTAGAGGAAGTTGAGGATGTTGTGGATGTAGAGGAAGTTGTTGATGTAGAAGTAGTAGTTGTTGTGGAATAGAAGTTGGCCTGCTCGCTTATTGGCGAGTTCATGGTTATGCTGGCAGTAGACGAAGTACCAGTATAGCTTATTGTGCCAGTGCCAGTCCAGTTCTTGAAGAAATAGCCAGCGTTTGGCGCTTCACTGATTGTAACTGGCGCGCCTGAATAATACCAGTAGTTGTTGTTATTCGGCGATGCAGAGACTGTGCCGCCATTAGACGGGTTTGCAGATAGAGTGAGGTAGTACTGTGTGGAGTAGTTAACTGTTACAGTACCGTTGGCGGTTGGAGTTATAGTGCCAGTAATGTTTGTTGCGCCTAGGCCGCTAGTGCTGTTCCAAACATACCTAACGCCAGCAGGGCCTGCAATCTGCTGGGCAAAGGCATAGGTTATTGTTGCGCCAGATTTAAATGATAAAGTAAGAGGCAATTGGGCGCAGGTATATTGAACACCGTCTATCGTAACAACATAAGCCGTTGAACCAGAAGGGCATACTACGCTAAATGTTTTGGGATTTATGGTAAAAGTAACATAAACAGGTGGCGTAAAATCAACAACGACGCTTGAGGTTATGTTGGCAAAGCTGGCAGTAACGAGCACATTGCCCTGCTGCATGCTGCTTATCTCAGAATAGGCCTTGCCGTCGCTGCCGGTAGTTGTGACAGTAGGCGTTATGTTTACAAAAGACACGTTCGCGGTGAAGTTGACTGTTGCGCCAGCAAGAGGATAGCCAAGCATCTTCACTGTTGCAACAAGGGGATCCTTGGCGCCGTTTGCAGCCTGGCTTGTGTTAAGCACGCTAAGCGAAATAGTTGCGGTTGTTGAGGAGAAGAGCGGAGAGACGTGGGCTGTGAAGCCGCCAAGGTAGGTTTGAGGCGCAGATGTTTTGCACAAGGTCGCATTGCCGCTCGGGCAAGGAATAGCAGACAAGTAGATTTTGCCGGATTCCAAAGCGCCGAGGGCAAGCGCCTTTTGAGGCAATGTCACATTGCATATTATAGCGCCGCCAGGCAGGACAAAACTAGGCAGGCAATTGCCGGCATACGCCACTCCGCTCACGTTCAATGAAACAGTAGGATTAAGCAAAGGATAGCTTTGCAGGTTTGAGAGAAACATGCCGACTTTTGTGCTGAGCGCATTTGAAGCAAATATCATGCCTTTGCAATACGCCCCGCTTACGAAAGTGCAGGAACTGGGAGCAATGTAGGAAGGCGCAAGTGTGAAATAAAGAAGCAGGGAAATTATGATTGCAATGATGAGTATTGCCCAGCTGTACGTCAGCAAATATTCCATTGCAGACTGGGCCTTCTTCTCGCCTAGAGACCTAACAGTAGCCTTGCTATTTCTGCGCCTTATCTGCCTCGACCTGCGCCTGGGCATTGCCTCAATATTAGAGGGATGAAAAGGTATTTAAAAGTATTTTTGCGAAATCAAGATGGTATAAATGAAAATATTGCACGCAATTCTATTCGCTACATTATTTGCGGTCGTAATTGCAGAACCTTATCAGCGGGTATTGCTTAATCAACAACTTTCCAATTTTAGCATACAATCCAATGTTTCAGATACGAGCATACTTTGCCAGAATACTACCTTTGAAGGGAGCGAAATAACTGCTATGGGAAATGATATCAATGTGTCCTTTTATAATTGTAGCTTTGTAAACGTCAGCTTTTTATTAATGCCGCATACCAGCATATTTCTTGTAAGCCCCAAAAATTTAAAACTGACTAAGTTAGACATTGCGAATACTTCAAACCTAACCGTGGCGTATTATCTAACCATCAATGTCTTCCATCCTTATGGATATAATACCACACTGTTTGGCAATCTCGCAGCTGGTTTTGCGTACATTTTGCCTTTGATCAATTATACAGTTAGCCTGCATAACGATGAGTTATTGATGTATGCTTTTTCTAACAAAAGCTTTAATGCGGAATTTAGCGAACTTAAGAAAAAAGTACCATTTGGAGTATATGGCATAAACTCGACAAAAATCTATGAAAACATGACTAACCTGACTTATGGAGAAATATTTGGCCATAAGCGTTTTCTTCTTGCTACAGAAACTTTTACAAACAACAAAACAATAAACTATAATCCTTACGAAATAGACTATTCTTTCTTGGGATACGACCAGCTTGTTATGTTTACCCTGAATATTAGTCAGGATATGAACCTTACTCCGTTTTATATAGAGCCGATCTTTCCAAAATTCAACTTTTATTATATTCCAGACAATGGCAGGGAAAATATTACCATAAAATATGTCATAGCAGTGCCTCCGCAAGACTCAAATTGGAGCTTTACCGGTTATCTCTACCGATACCTACCTAAGTACTTTACAACAAATCCAAGAAAGGGCATAGGGCTATACTCTTCTTTTACGCATGTGATAACTTTCCCAAGTCCTGCTAATTTCACCTATAATGGCACAAAATTTTACTATATTAACTATACCACAGTTCTCCCAATAGGACTAAATTCCTCAATTATAACTACAAACGGGACAATACCTGGTATCGGAAGATTTATAGAAGATTCCACAACACCTTCTTTTAGCCTAGGCATTGCTTACTGCTCTTCTTATACTGTGAATCCTTTGCCTCCTTTGTCCGGTCTTACGATAAGCGAACCAGGGAGCTATCACATGGTTAAAAAACTCTTTCCTCTTTACGGAGATGCAATACCACAACTTGTAAATACCACATGCACTACTGGCTTGCTTATAAAGGGTCATGACATAAACATATTTTGTGACAACGGCACGATAAACGATACAGAATATGGGATAGCAATACTTAACTCAAGCAACATAAACATATACGGCTGCAGAATTACTGGCAACGGCATATACATAAACAATTCTGAAAGCATAAACTTTGAGAATACAACTTTGTCACCGGGCTCTGGCGGAGAATTTGCTGTCAAAATAGTAAATGCGCAAAATGTCAATTTTGTGAACCTTACAATCGAAAACGGATTTCCTTCTTTATTTACATCGTATTCTTCAGCCGGCACGCCCGAATCACTTGGAATTAATATCTATGGATTGAAGATATGTAATGCAACACAGCTGCAAAGGATAAAGCAATTTGCATTTGTTATAAACCCTCAATTAACATGCATGCCAAGTTGGCTAAGAAAACTATCAAAAATAAGCGGAATAGAATGGCTCTACTTGCTCACCGCATTAGTTTTATTAGCATATGGCACTATTTTCTTTAAAAGTATTAGAAGAAGCAAAAGAAAGCGACACTGATAGGGTATGAATATGGCGATATTCGGGTTCATCGGTTCTCACGCCATGGAGCTCTATTTTGTTTATGCTGCAGGACTTTTTGCTTTATTGCTTGTATCTTTGATCGCCAATGCTAGAAAAATCAAAGAAGCGCTGGAAGGTCTGGACAGGAAATGGCTTCTTTTGCCAGCGTTAGTTGTACTTGCCTTTTTGATTTCTGAAGTTTTGCTAGTAAAACCTACCTTTTGGATGTACAAAGATGAGTATATTGAAATGAGCATAGGCAAAGTAATGATTTTTAACCATGAAGCAGGCATATGTAGCTTTAACATAGGAAATTACTGTATGCCTGATGGCATAGGCTTATTCCAGCAATCGGATGGTTGGCCCCTACTTTTTGCTATTGCTTTTTCTATATTCGGCGTTAGTTTTGCAACTGCATACAACCTTACCTTGCTGATGTCGTGCATATCAGTATTGCTTGTTTTCTTCATAATCTATCTTATATCGAAAAATAAAGAGGCGTCTTTGGTAGGCGCCATATTCCTAGCTTTCACTCCAGTATTCATGACTTACTCTCGCTCAACCACGCTAGATGTGCCTGCAGTGACTTTTGTTTTGCTCACGCTTTTTGCATCGTTAGTTTATCTTAACAACAAAAAGCTGGCTTCAGGAATAATGGTTGCGTCGGTAGCTGCATTCACAATGCTGATGCGAATAGAGCTGGGTTTATTTGTACCTATATTACTTGCATTTCTGTTTTTACCCAATCTGCCTTCGTTTAATAAAAAAGAACTTCGGAACTTTGTTATTGCTCTTAGCATCTTTTTGCTTCTCGCTTTACCCGAATTCGCATTTATATATACTTCACTAACAGCTAACAAATTTGGCGCACCCAATGGCAGGATGTTTTCTTTTCAATATTTCAAAACAAGCATAAAACCTGATTTGCTATTTTGGCTCGGTCTATATGCAAATGTATATAGCGGCCCATACGTATATCATGATGAATATCCTATAATTTATACTCTCTTAGGCGTCATTGGTGCGCTGTACTTGCTTAGGCACAAGAAGTCTTTTGCGGTTGCACTGATAACGTACTTCCTTCTCGTTATCATATTTTTCTCTTCGTTCTATGCAGGAAGCATATTTGGGGAGAGCGGCGCTAATCTGCGGTATTACTTACAAGATTTTGCAATCATGGCAATATTCGCTGCCTTAGGCAGCATAGCAATCATAGAATTTATCGCAAAAAGATATAAGCATCTGACCAAGTCTAATAAAAAATTAATCTTGCTAATAATAGTAGCTGCGGCATTGCTTATGCCAATCGTGTATATTAATAAAATTGTAATGTTGCCTCCTAGTAGCCTATATCCGTATGCGCCAGATAGGGCTGAGCTTAGCGCAGTTGAGCAGGTAGTAAATAAGATACCGCAAAACTGCATAGTACTAAGTTATAAGCCACAATTATGGTACCTGCTTGGAAAGAATAGCATGTTCGCGGACTGGATATTTCTTCCAAACTACAAAAATCAAGCAGTAAATCTTTCTGATAATTGTATTTATTTTGATTACGGTACAGCTTGTTTAGGAGCGGGACCCTATCCGAATGGCAGCATGACAAGATGTAACCAAATCATGCAAGACTTCAATATGACACCGATCATAGCCGAACCTTATGATAAAGATGGATGGAATTTCACTATAGGCATTTATCATATAAATGGATATAAGAATAGTACAAAGTTGGGGAGCACATGAAAAATAAAATGAAAACAAATATACGCCACTCTAAAATATTGGCAGTTTTTATCTTGCTTATTATCGGCATAACATTGATTTTACTCGCGTGGATGCAGGCATGTCAGAAAAGTTTTAATGGACAAAACGCAAGCACCGCCGTACTTCAGTATGACGGTTCGCCAACGCACACTTATTTTGTCAACATAAATGTAGGCAACCTCAGTGTTGATGTTGGCCAAGCGATATTTGCAACGCCGACAATATATAGGGGGTCTCTTCTAGTTTCTACTATGGGAAATGAAACCGATTTAAACAATTCCAGATATGATCTTACCTATGGCGAATTATTCAGGATTAATTTAACGACCGGAAAGATCGTATGGAGCATAAAATTTCCTGATCAGATAATGTCACAACCAATAACCGTAGGCAATATCATTATTGTAGCCATGGGGAATAATTTGGAAGTGCCTCCTCAGTATTATAATACAAAGTATGGAATTTACGCTGTTGATTTTAATACAGGAAAAGTATTATGGAATGATACCACACAAATAACTAACATGCCTACTCCGGCATTCTATAAAGGGGTCATAATAGAGCCAAACGAAGGAGAGATAAATATAATAAACGTGTCAAACGGGCAAATAGTGAAAACCATATTTCTTGGAATACCAGACACACTTTCTTCGCCCATGATTTACAATAACACAGCTTACTTTGGCACATGCGAAGCTAGTGTTTATGGATTTAATGCTACAAATTTCAAACAAAAAGATGTCAAAACAAACTGCTGGTTTTTTGCATTAGACCTTAGGAATTATTCAATAAAATGGAAGACGCATTTTCCATACGCTGGCGGAGGGTTAAACGATGTTTCGCCTGCATATTGGCAAGGCAAAGTAATAACTGGCTACCTGTTTGAAAGCGATTATGAAGATCCCGTAATGGTGGCCATGAATTCATCTACGGGCAAGATAATATGGGAAGTTAATACTACTCAAATAAATTATACAATACAACCTAGCATACCGCCATGCATACCTTTCTGGTATAATCAAAATGCTATATCTCCAATAACAGTAGTAAATGGCACAGCATACTTCGATTCGAATTTTGACGGCAGGCTTGTGGCAGTTAACATAACTTCTGGCAAGCTTGAATGGGCACTAAGCACTGGAGGCCAAACGGAAAGCAATCCAAATACATTCTACGGAGGAAAATATCTCATAATTGCAAATGATTACGGGGATATGTTTGTTATAAACACCACTACCGGTAATCCGCTAAATGTGTTCTGTACCCATATTCCACATCTTGAAAATGAAGTTGTCATAACAAACAACAGTGCGATACTGGCAGGGATGAACGGCGAAATAAAGGCCTATCCTCTTAAATCTTTGATAGGTGAGAATCAATGAAAGGTACTAAAAAGATTAATAAGAACATCATGCTACTGCTTTTGATAGAACTTTTTGGAATGGCATTGTCTCTGTCATTTCTTAAAGGCCCGAGCGTATACGGCGATGACCCATTCTACTTGCAATACGTGCCTAGCATATTAAATGGTACATTTAAAGAAAGCATAAACATTTTTTCATTAAGATTGCTTCTTATTTACCCGATATCTTGGAGTGTAGGCCTACTAGGCTATACAGACTTTGCGGCGGGCTTCTATCCGCTTGTATCCTACTTGGTTCTCATAGCACTCATATATCTGATCGGTAAAGAGGCGTATAGCGAAAAAGCGGGCCTATTCGGAGCATTAGTGTTTTCTTTCTATCCTCTTGTTATAAAGTTTAACTCTGATCCGGATCCGATGTTGCCTCTGAGTATGTTTTTAGTTGCTGCCACCTATTTCTTCTTGCTTGGCATCAAGTACCGAAAGCATAGAGAGCGCAATTACGTTCTTTCAGGATTTCTTTCTTTCATGAGTTCGTTGATAAATCCGTTGGCTTACATATATGTTGTGTTTTTCCTTTTTTATATGGTTGCCAATTTAATCTATCAATTCATAAAGAAAACCGAAAATAAGGACATATGGGCTCTGCCGTTATTTATCCTAGGTCTAGTAACCGCTGTCGTGGTGGTTGGATATATAAACATCCTACTTGCTAATGGAAAGCCTTTTTATGAATTTAACATGACCAACTACTATTATAGCGGAACTGGCGGGCCTGATGAAATATACTATACAAATCCAAGTTTAACCTTCTATATACATACTTACTTTTTAGGCGTCTTACGGTATATGGCAAACTTGTTTACTATTCATGCGCCAATAGGAGTATCCAGTTATAACGAAGCGGGGTTATTCGGTTATGCTGCACTGATTGCTGCCGCTTACCTGATAGTACGCAACGATAAAAGATCTAGATTTCTACTGATTTGGACTATTTTCATTGCGACCTATATGGAATTTGGAAGCATGAGCATAACACATTATGTGCCAATCTATAAATTAATGCGATTTACAGTAATTGTTGCCCCGCCTCTTTCACTTGTCATAGGTGCGGCTATGGCGAGATTTGCTTCTAATCAAAAGCATAAAAAGTTAGTAGAAAGCAGTACGATTTTAGTGCTTGCCCTATTGTTTATTACTTCTTTGCCCATCGATTACTATTTCTATTCTGTTAACCATAATATCATGCTGGTTGTAAAAACGGAAGCGAACGCACTTCTCCATGCTCCAAACATAACACATGCACAAATCTATACACCGGGGTTGCTACAGTATTATTTGGAATATTATCTTCATTATGTCAATACTAGGGTGTTTTTCTACGACAATGGGGCGTATGGCGGAGTCGTTTTGCCAACGTGCGAAAGCATACCAAATAACTCATACATAATCATACCTTCGGTAACTGACATCGCCGAAATGGATATGGAAAATTTTTATCCAATAACAGAATCATGGGCAACGAATCCAAACGAATGCGGTCTTCAACTTTACCTGAATGTTTATTCTCTGCCAGTGCTCAAGCACAGTATAGAAGGCGCGCTAGGATATGCTGGAAATATTTATTATAAACCGTAAAGCCTGAACCAGGTTTAAAATTTATAAAGGCATAATCCTGTGTAATATTGGTGATTAAATAAAACAAAGTTGGCGCTCAATAATATTATTTTTAATAGGAATAATAATAGGAGTAGCAATAGGGATATCTCTTGGACATATAAAATCTAAAGCAGTAGAACAGAGCGTAATAAATGTGACCAACATCAATACAACTTATTTCGACATGCAAACTAACAAAGCGTATCCCGGAGGCGAATTGAAAGGTTTTGAGGCAAATACTGGAAAAAGTGTTTATTATACATTTACTGTAAATTATAGAAATTCTACATACAGCGAAACAATAGAGAACATAAGTGCGACAACATCGGGTTTTAGCGTTGTAAAGGTTGTACCTGCTCTGCCATCAATCATACAACCAAATAGTGCCCAAACATTTAATCTAGCAATTGATCTTCCTAATACGTCATATGCAGGTCCTCTAAATTTGCTAATTCTTTATAAAGTAAATTACGTAACTAATTCAAGCAAAGGGCAATAGAAATTTATCTAAAACAAATTGGAAAGCAAACAAAAACGGAGGTCGAAAGTTAAACTTAAAAATTAATAATTAAGCAGTTTAAATTTTCTCTATGGATCTCAAGAATGCAAAAGAGCTTTTTAGGCTTATGCGAATTGAACATAGTCTAATGCTTGTAATTGCGGTGATAGCTGCAGAGCTTATTGTAAAGGGCATGCCAAACCTTCCAACACTAATACTAAGTCTTATAACGCCAGTGTTTGTGAGCATGGGCTCCTTTGCTGTAAACGATTATTTTGATATAGAGGTAGATAAAGCAAACAAAAAGGACAGGCCACTTGTAATAGGAACAGTAACACCCAAACAAGCACTTTACGCTACTGCTATTACAATGATTATAGGCGTAGCGGCAAGCATACCGATAAACCTTTATGCATTTTTGATAGCTCTCGCGTTTGCGCTACTTTCCATAGCTTACGCATACAAGCTGAAAGAACTTCTTTTCTGGGGCAATGCATACGTTGCCTTTGCAATGGTAATACCATTCATATATGGAGATTTCGTTGTAAGTACACACTTTGCCTATACCATAATTGTAGTGTCTGTTATGATATTCTTTGCCGGTCTTGCTAGAGAAATACATGGAACGATAAGAGATTATAGTGGAGATGTAAAGGTAAGGAATGCACACACCATACCAAAAGCAATAGGTAAAAAAAGGGCAGCACTATTGTCTCTTATACTCTATTTTATTGCGATAGGCATAAGCATATACGCTGCACTTGCTGTAAAGCCTTTTGCACTGAATATCTTATATATTGTGTTTATCGCAATTTCAGATATACTGTTGCTGTCTGTAGCTTTAGGCTATTTAAACAATGAAACCGAAGAGTTTTATAGGAGAGCAAGAAACATAAGTTTATTAGCAATGGCCATAGCACTAATCGCCGTATTAATAAGTGCTGCACTGCCCGAAATTGCATTTTAAAGCGGAAAATTATGCAAAACTAATTGTAAAATAAAATATTAAAGGTCATATACCTGATTTAAATTAAACAAAAGGAGGTTATGAAAACCAACAAAATCGAAAAGGGCAACAAAATTGCTATTGCCGGATTAATGGCAGTTATTATAATTGGCTTATTGCTAGCTAAATATACTTATACGGGCCCCGATCCTCTATACGATGATTCAACCTATATTTTTGAAGCACATGAAATGGCAACCGGCAACTTTTCCCAGGTTCTGATAGATCCATTTACCTATGCTTTTTTTGAAGTCGTCCCATACGCACTTTCATTTTATATATTTGGATATGGCATACCTCAAGCCTTTACCACTAGCTTATGCGAATATGTTCTGCTGATAATTCTAACGTTTCTTTTGGCTAGAAAACTAATAGACGAATCTGGAAAATATGCGATGCTAGCCGCATTTTTTACCGCAATAACCCCCTTCGTAGTTCTGTACGCAACAAGAATACTGCCAGATATGTTAGTTGGCGTATTTTTTGCTGCACTGCTTTATTTTTATCTCTCAATAAAAAGAAAAGGAATAAGCTATTTCTTCCTTGGCATTATTGCAGCACTTGGAATATATGTTAAAACTGAAGTCTTAGCGTTGTTAGGAATTTTTGCTTTGTTTGTGTTTTTGGAGATTATTCATGACGCCTTTAATTATCACAAGTTTAAACACTTGAAAGCAGACGCTCTGCTGCTAGGCTGTTTTATTGCCGGACTAATTGTCACATTAGGTTCTTATCTCTTGCTATATTATCACTATTTTAGAGCTCCATTCTTCATTTTCAAATATTACACATTATCGCCAGGAAACTTATCTACTAATTTATCGTTATTAAACCCAAAACCAACCAGCTACGATCCTGAGCTATTTTCAATAGGGCTAATATTTTATTATTTTATAGCTGGCGGCATTATTGCAATATCCAAAAATAATAAAAGGTTAACAAAAGCATTCTTAGTTTCTTTAGGTTTTCTATTATATCTTGTTTTAGGCACTGATAGGTTTACAAGTTACACTTTTATACCGATAGTTAGCCGCTTTTTTGCTGCGTTTGCTGCGCCGTTTTCGTTGCTGGGCGCGTACTTCGTAAAAGAAAGCGTCAATAAAATGGCAGAAGCCACAAAAGGCAAATTTACAGCATTTTTGCTTGCAGCGGCCCTAATATCCGCACTAGTTTTATATAATGCATTCCAAATATATACAATTAATTCAGAATATAATGCTGGAGTTCGCCAATTGAGTGATGCTTTCCATAATGCGACTTACTACATAATAAACGCTTCATCGAAAGCAACGGTATACGTTTTGGCTCATATAGGCTTTAATATTCCTACTGTAAATTTCACAAATTTTGAATTCAAATTCAGCCCAAAATACAATGCAACGTCAATATTTTCTGAGACCGACCTAAGTAGTTTTTGCAATGTCAAAACTACTCAAACAAACAAAAATGTTTTTATTTTAAGCATCAACACCAATAAAACTGAGACTCAAAAAGTATTAAAGCAGTTGAATGTTTCGTGTAATTTGTTGCTCATAAAACAATACGTGACCCCTTCGGGCTACTTCTTAGGAGTTTATACTGTTTCTCCAACGAATAGCAGATAGACTTATTTATAATCAAATCTCAAGATATAGCGAAAAGTAGCGCCGACAAGGTAAAAACAACGAACCAACTAGGACTCTTTTACTTGTTTGCGATTACCTGTGCACTCTGCCGTGTCTGCTGCTTTTGTTTTTACTTGAATTCTTCCTGTCAGTGCTCCTCACTAGCTGCGCAAGCAACACAATAAGCACACATGCAAGCAGTATCACCATAATCAACATAAGATAAAACAGCATGCTGATTTCATTGCTCAGTTCGCTGACCTGCTGCAAAAGCATAGGGCTAGTCTGGCTAAAGTTGCTAATAATGAAGGCCTTTGCTATTTCTGTGTCTGCCTGCTCAATTGATTTGGCTAGAAGAGAAGTGGTATAAGCGGTTTTTAGGTCATTGCTCTGGCCAAGCCGGTATTCGTTTAGATAGAATAGGGCTTGCCCTGCAAACTCGTAAGGCCATATGCCTGAAAGGCTTGAGTTTATGTTGCTAAGAGTTGCGTTTACAAGCTGTGCACTTGTCATGTTAGAGCCTGCAAGAGGATTGGCCAATGCAGAAGCATATGCTGCGGCGTAGAGCGCTTCGGCGTAATTGCTAGCGTCAAAGCTCTTCACAGCGGTATCTAAATATAGGTTAGCGCCATAAGGCTCTGCTTTTGCTATAGCGCTGGCTGCTTCCTGCTTAAGCACAGGCGCAAGGCTCACATAATTGCCAGGTAGTGATGCAGAAATGTTGTAAAGCTCCTGTGCTGCCTTGCACCATGCAAGGGCTTCTGCCCCATAGTATAACGCCTCTATGTAGCTATCGCTTGTCACCTCTGGAGAACTTAGCAAAGCTTCAGCCTGTGCAAGGGTCTCGTTGGCGAAGTCCTGCCTGAGCTCCCCACCTATTACATATTCGTAGTTTGTGTTTGTAAGTAAAGGAGGAACAAGCGAAGAGCAGTATGTGCCTATATTGCTAAGCAATGAGGAAGCGCCTGTAGCTGTGTAGTTGGCTTTGTTTGCCAATGTGAAGGCCTGCAGGTATTGCAAGAACGCAAAGTCTGCTGCTGTGTAAGCATAGCCCTTGCTTGCTATTTCTTCATACCTTTGCTGGTTTGCCAGCATCTGCGCTTTTGCTTGGTTGAAAACGCTGGGCACGCTAGAAATCTCGGAGCTAGTAAAGTTGAGCGTGAAGTTCACAAGCTCGTTGAAGGCGCTAGTGTTGCAGCTAGTGCAGCTAAGATTCATGTCGCTAAGCTTGCTAAGCTCGAAATGCTGCGTTATGTTGTATTGCATAGGCTTTGCTGGCTCGATGCCAAAGGCAAAAGCTAAGGCTTGGCTTATGTTGTCTACTTGCTGTATAGGTATGCTGAATATGCTTTGAGAGATGTAGTAGAGCAGCTGCTCTAGAGTGCCGCCGGCAGTAGCGTTTGGAAGCAGGAAGAAGTGCATGCGGGCTTGCGATGCTGCTTCTGCCTTGTCGTAAACCCCGCCAATTAAGCCTATTGTGCCATTTGGCTCTATAGTGCCAGAAACAGTGAAATTGCTTAGAAGCTGCCTATGCTCAAGTGCAGCAATGGTAAGAAGGGTAAAGGCTGTGCCTGCGCTCGGCCCTGATACGCTTACATTTCTGTCGTGTATTACAAATGAGAAGTTGTACTGGGATTGGTTAACTCCTAGATAGCTGCATGCTGTCGCAACTGCTTGCTTTGCTGAAGCCATAGTACTGTAGCCCACTGATGAAGGACCGCTGATGCTTACTATGCCTGTGCCTGGAGTAAGGTTGAGCGTTATCTCTGTCAAGGTCCCTGTGCTTGTGTTTGAAAGCACTGCAGGCGCATGTATGAGCGTTGTATATGCAGCGCTTATGCCAAAAAGCACTGCCAGCAGCAAAAAAGGCTGAAACCTCATTGCATCTTGTTTATTTATAGTAGATTAAAAATATTAAGGTTAGGTGCCGCTTTCTTATTTCTTATCTAAAAGTCAGAAATTGTTGTCTGCTTGTGTTCGCTAACATCTTCGCCTTTTGTCCCAAAAATATCTACTACGCCGAAAACTCCATCGTAGCCTGGCTTCACATGCACCTGCTCCTTCCTTACCCTTTCCACTGCAGCAGCCACGCTTTTGTCCAGCTTGCCAAGCTCCTCTGTGCTTGCCTTAAGCAATACGTTGAACTCGCTCCCAAAACCTTTTACAAACTCGGCATAAAGCTTCGCTACCGAAGCAGAGCTTTCAGGCTTGCCTATTATCTTAGCAATCAGCTCAGCAAGGGGCACTGCATGCACATAGGGCCTGGCGCCTTGTGGAACAAAGCCTGCGGGCCTATCGGCAAGATCGTCTATTCTGTGCAATACGCCTAAGGTAAGGGGTCTGCCGCATACAGGGCAAATGTTGTTGTATTTCTTCGCATCCTCTGGGGAAAGCGAGACGCCGCACTTCCTATGGCCATCGTAGTGGTATTTGCCTTCCTCCGGGTAAAACTCTATTGTGTATTTTATCCTTTTTTCCTTTATTGCGCTAGCTATTGCTGCAAACGAAAGCTCGTTTGGCTCTAGCTCAAATACAGTTGCCTCTCTTCCTATCTTCTGCGGTGAGTGGGCATCGCTTGTAGAGACTAGCGCAAAGGGGTCATTGGCAGATACCCGCCAGTTCATTGGCGGATCGCTTGAAAGGCCTGTTTCCAATGCGTGTATGTGCTTGACCTGCTCCTCATAAGCCTCTGCCATGGAGTCATAGCCGGACATTGAACCGAAGACACCATACCACGGGGTCCATGCATGCGCAGGAAAGACTATTGCGTTTTTGCTTGCCTCTTTGACATGTTCAACTAGCTCAGCTGGGGACATGCTAAGAGTGGGCCTGCCGTCTAATGCCAAATCGCCAAACTTGCTTAGCCTGTCGCTTATCTGCTCTGCTTCTTCAAGGCTCGGCGCAAGTATGCAGTGGTGAACGCGCTTTGTATTGCCAGAACGGTCAAAAGGCTTGGGCTTGCCTTCTTTCGCGTCTATCGTCGCAACCTCCACGCCAACAACAAACCTAACGTTTGACTTTGTGCCCTTAAGCTTGTAAAGCCCTTGCTCAGCCTGTTCCAGATTCTGCTTAAGAAAAGAAAACCATGCAGGGTGGGTGAAGTCGCCTGTGGAGATTATGCTTATTCCCTTCTCTTCTGCCGCCTGCTGCATGTGGATTAGGTCCATCTGCTCGCTGGTAGCGGCAGCGTATTTGGAATGGATGTGCAGATCTGCTATGTACTCCACGTCAGCCACTTTTTGTTACTCCGTTCCTTGGGCAAAGATTCTTGCTGTTTGGCCCTAAAATGCACTTGCTGCACAAAGGGACTACAGACTGGCAGACTGCCTTGCCATGGTCCTTGAGCACGTATGCGAAGTTGTGCCAATACTTCTTGTCAACTACCTGCATGAGGTCCTGCTCTATCTTGTCAGGATCTTTGTTCTGGCTAAGGCCTATCCTGTAGGCAAGCTTTATTACCCATGTGTCTACTGGTATGCCCTCTACTATACCATAAGCATTGATCAGTATGCTGTTCGCTGTCTTTCTCCCTATTCCAGGAAGCGAAATAAGGTCTTGCATGTTGTTTGGCACTTTTCCTCCAAACTTCTCCTCTAAGATCTGGCAGGCTTTTATTATGTTTTTTACCTTGTTGCCAGCAAAAGTCACTGGCCTTACTATGGCAAGAAGGTCTTCGGGCTTAGCGTTCGCATAATCGTGTGCAGTCTTGTACTTTGCAAAAAGCTTTGGAGTAACTGCGTTTACCACAGTATCCCTGGTTTGAGGCGAGAGCATAGCCGCTACAAGCAGCTCTATAGGCGTTGAGAAGTTCAGGTAATATTTTGCATCTTTGTATTCTTTCTCCAATATCTCAACTACCTGCTTTGCTTCTTCCTTGCTCAAAAGCTTGAAAGCCACCAAATCACCTGAGCTTGTAGCCTATGTCTCTCACAAACTTCCTCCTCTGTGCCTTGTCCTCCTCTCTTTCTATTCCTTTCGAAGCTGAGCCGTCTACCACGCCCAGTATTGCTCTGCCCTGATCAGTCTTTGCCACTATAACCTCCACCGGGTTCGCAGTCGCGCAGTATATCCTCGCTACTTCGTTTACATTCTTCAAGGCGTTTAATACATTTATCGGGTAAGCGTTCTTGAAAAGTATGAGAAAAGAGTGCCCTGCGCCAATTTTAAGCAAATTTGACTCTGCCAGTTTTTGAAGCTCGGCATCATTGCCCTCGCTCCTTACCAAGCAGGGTCCGCTTGCCTCTGCAAACGCCACGCCAAATTTTACCCCAGGCACTGCGTTTACCATAGCTTCGTAAAGGTCTTCTATCGTTTTTATAAAGCCCGCATGGCCCAGCACAAGCTGGGTTTCAGCGTCTTTCTCTATTTTTATTACCTCGGTATCGAGCATAATATTACTTGGAAAGAAAAAGATTAAACAATTAACTTAGCTGGGGCTTTCAAAAGCCTTAAAAATATTAAGCAAGCTAGTTGATTAGCATGCAAGTAAAAGAAATCATGCAAACGCACATCGTTGCGGTAAACGCCAATGCAAGCATAGGGACAGCGATCAAGCTTATGTCAAACGCCCATGTTCCGCTTTTGCCTGTTCTCAACGGCTCTAGGCTTGCTGGCATATTAACAAAGGAAGAGGCGCAGGCCGAGCCTGAGAGCAAAAGAATTGGTAGCTTACAGCTCAGGCTTCTTTACGTCACAGAGAATGATCCTGTTGAAAAAGCGGCAAAGATGATGGTAGACAACTCAATAACAAGGCTGCCAGTAGTAAGCGAAGCGACAACGCTTCATTGTGTGGGCGTGGTAACTAGCACTGACATAGTGAAAGCACATAAAGAAGACAAAGAAGAAAACGCCACGCACTAGCGTAGCTAAAAATTCACCTTGCTAGGGTTATTTCTATTGTGCTGACCTTTGACTTTGTGCCGTCCTCGTTCTGGAGCTCTTCAGAGCTTATTGATATGTTCTCTACCCTTACGTCCTGCAGGAACTTGTTCCTTGATATCTCTGCTACGTCGACTGCCCTGGAGATTGTGTTGCCCCTAGCCTTTATTTTGACGTTCTTTGCTCCGTTGTTGAACTGCGTTACTACTGCTAGTACGTAGCTCATTGCTGGCTTTTTGCCAACGTATACCACATTCTCTGGTATACCCTCTTTCTTTTCCTGTTCGTTTGCTTGATTTTCCGCCATTGTTGTCACCTTATAATTAAATAAGGCCTTTTACCCTTATAAATCTATATGTGTGGCTCTATTTGGCAGTTTGAACTATGGGTTAGCAGTGTCGCTATTTTAAGCTTATGCCCTTATAAGAATAAAAGGCAAAAGCATGCAAACGCAAATAACATTTCTTGGAGGGGCGAGAGAGGTTGGAAGGTCTGCCATACTTCTAGAAAGTGACAAGCACATACTGCTAGATTATGGCATAAAGCTAGACCACAAGACCGAATATCCGCTAAGGATAAAAACGAAGCTTGACGCATATGTGCTTAGCCACGCCCATCTAGACCACAGCGGATTTGCACCAATACTTTATTCAGGCAATTATGTAGATGCCTATGGTACGCCGCCCACTATAGAGCTTACAAGGCTACTTATAGAAGACGCTCTAAAAATAAGCAGGAGAAACAGACAGAAGCCAGCATTCTCTAAGGGAGACTTGAGAAGGTTTGAAAGGGCCTACAAGCCGCTTGATTATTATTCAGAGGTAGATGTTGGCGATTATACCATAAGCCTGCATGATGCAGGCCACATAACCGGCAGCGCAATAACGCTAATCGAGAATAGGCGAACAGATAAACGGCTAGTATATACTGGCGACTTCAAGCTAGAAGCTCAGACATTGCAGAAAGGGGCAGAGGTAGTAAAAAGCGATATACTTATTACAGAATCGACATACGCTGACAGGGAGCACCCTGACAGGTCTGCGCTCATAAAAAGCTTCGTTGAAGAAGTAAAAAGCATAATAGACAACAATGGCACCGCGTTAGTACCTGTGTTTGCAGTAGGCAGGGCGCAAGAGATATTGACCATACTCTACCAGCACAACCTCATAGACTATGCAGTAATAGACGGAATGGCAAAGCACGCAAGCGAGATTGTAATGCGCTATCCAAACTACAGCGTAAATGAAAGCATGCTTCTAGGGGCTATGAAAAATGTAACATGGATAGGGACCGAGAGGAGCAGGAAAAGCGTTACAAGCCCTGCGATAGTAGTCACCACCGCTGGCATGCTTAACGGAGGCCCTGTACTTGATTATATACTGGATCTTAACAAAAGGTCGAAGATCTTTCTTACCGGCTACCAACTAGAAGGTACCAATGGCCGGCGCCTGCTTGAGGGCAAGCCCATAGTAATAGACAATAGAAAATATGCTATAAAAACGCCAGTAGCTTATTACGACTTTTCAGCGCACGCAGGCAGAAGCGATCTGTTTGAATATGTAAGAAGAAGCAACCCTGAAAAGGTCATATGCGTGCACGGCGATGCTAACGTAGCGTACAATTTTGCTGAGAGCTTGAAGTTGGAAGGATTCGATGCCGTAGCTCCGCAAATAGGAGAGAGTGTAAAAATAGAATTCTAGCCAGTCAGCTCTGCTGTTCGTTGCTTAGATCTTGAGAATTTGAATTGGCATTGTCTGCCTTCTTCAATATTTCTATTTTTCCATATTTGCCTGGGGAAAGCTGCGGATTGCCTCTGAATTCGTTCACGTATCCATTTGTTACCTTTATTCTATCTCCTACGTTTATCGATGAAGCGTAGTCTTCCCAAAGGGATATCGCTATGCTTCCGCTATCGTCGCTTAGCACAGCATCGGCCACATTGAGCCTCTTGCCGTATTTTGTAATCACCTCTCTTGGCTCGCTCTTTTCTGTTATTATTCCTTCAACTTCGACGTTGCTTGCACCAGCTTTTAAATCGATGATCTTC
Organism: Microcaldota archaeon; assembly: GCA_023270015.1. Taxonomy (GTDB): domain Archaea; phylum Micrarchaeota; class Micrarchaeia; order Micrarchaeales; family CABMGC01; genus JAGDXZ01. Next base: position 18,510 of record JAGDXZ010000053.1, read on the forward strand.
ATAAAATTCACCAATCAATTAAGGAGTTATGTCGCATAACCTATAATAACTTTTGCTTTTCGCGGTTTGACGAGAAGTTAACCTGCTTTACATATTCCACTACCTCCGAAAGGTCATTTGCCCTTTTTATAGCGTGGCTGTAGAAATTTGGATCTTCGCTCTTATAGGCAATTGTTGGAAAAGCTTTCGCAACCTCTACATCATAGCCGTCTCCAACAAACAACACTTCATCTTTCCTAACATGGAGCCTGCTTATTATCCTCTTTATTACCTTGACCTTGTCCATTTCGTTGCCATCAAGAATATGTGATGCATGTTTGAATGCTTTGTTAGGAAAAGCGAGTATGCCTACGAGCTTGTCATCTGTATTAAACAATGCAATCGGTGCATGAACCCTGATAAAATTATCTTTTTCAAACTTTTCGTTGACCCTTGCTGCTACTCCTCTCGCAATTACATCCGGTGCCAGTGTTACAATATGGACCTCTATGCCCATATCAAAAAGTGCAGCTATTGTTTCCTCTACATGAGGCTCTAAAGGCACTGTTCTAGCAACCTCTTCGAATACGCTCTTAGGCAAGCCTGTAAGAAGGCCAAGTTCTATGCCATGCTCTTCTTTTGGGTTAAGCCTCAACAAACTTTTGACGGCAAACAAATCATCTAAGTCGTTTTGCTCTTTGACAAGCCGCCATGTGCTTTTAGGAGTTACAAGCACGCCATCCTGATCGAATATGACCAATTTTATCATGCAATCCCCAAAGCGGGCATGACGGGATTTGAACCCGCAACCACTCGGTCCGAAGCCGAGCGCGCTGTCCAAGTTGCGCCACATGCCCTAATTATTGCTCGGCTTCCACCTATAAATACCTACTCCTCTTCTCTTTCTATGGGCTCGAGCCCATCGGCAAATTCTTGCTTAATCAATGGAAGAAGGCGCTTGTATCGCATTTTGTCTGTTTTTGGTATTGGAAGGTTCAGAAGCAGCATGGAAAATGTGTGCTCTTCGACCTTTTGTGACATGACTTCCCGTATCTCGTCCTCCGTAATATCTTTCCAGCTTTCGTTTATTGCGTGCATGGCTTCGTCTACTACTGCTTCTTTATTCAAAGGTTCGCCGTGCATGAAACGATATATGTGCCAACAATGGCTAGAGGAGAGTAGCGCAAAAATCCTTGCCCGATCTACAATCTCCTGCTCCTCCTTGCTTATTTCCTTCTTCTTTCCAAGCTTCTGTACTTCGGTTGTAAATAGGGCGTATTTGTTCAATACGGACCTATTGGGCATGTTACCCGTATTATTTTCTCATGCAATATTTAAATAGATATTGAAAACACCTTCGCGCATCATTCATTGTAGAGTCCGAATAGGAAATAAATATAAACCTTAGCTGAAAAATAATCATGTGGTTTTATGATAACAGGATTGAGTGTAGTGAGTGTAGCCGCGAATAGGCCAAGCCCGGAGACCATAACAAACATGAAGTTCAACATAAACTTCGATGACGTGAAAGTGGAGAACGACAATGTGGAGATTTCATACACCTTCACAACTACCTACGAAGGCGGTGAAAACAACAGCAAGAACGTAGGTGACTTGAAGATCGTAGGAAAGGTATTCATGAAGGAAGATAAGAAAAGGGCAGAAGAGATAAGCAAAAGCTGGAAAGAACAGAAAACCTTGCCTATAGACTTGGCAGAGGACTTGATAAACCTACTTAATTTTGAGTGCGGCTCAAGAGGAACCCTGCTAGCATGGAGTGTAGGGCTTGTAGCCCCATTGCCTTTAACGAGGGCAAAGCTGCAGCCGCAGCAGGGTCAGGGCCAGGCTCAATAACTTATTTCTTAACTTTCTAAGCTTAACCATGAAGATAGAGGGGCTGCTACTAGATATAGACACGCCTACAGAAGATGGCAAAAGCACGGTAAGGCTTACTGTAAAGACAAAAGAAGGCATAGTTACACTTTTCGATTCCTCATTTTTGCCTTATCTTTACCTTCTTCCAAGAAATCCTGAGCTTAGCGTTGATGCCATATCCTCGTTGAAGTTTCCTAACGGCACGGGCATAGCGGAAATAGCAAAGGTAGAGAAGGTAAAGATGCAACTTCTCAACAAAGAAGTGGAGGTTTTCAAGGTCTATGCTCGCAACGCAAAAGACATACCTACTTTCAAAGAATACCTCCAGGAGTTTGGCACATGCTACGAATACGACATACCTTTCTGGAAACGCTATCTCATCGACAAAGATATTTCGCCGATGCTCGGTATCAGCGCAGAAGTGAATAAAGAGAAAGACAGACTTGTTGTCGAAAACATAGAAAGCGCGCAAGTAGAGGGCATTGGACTCAAGCACGTATGCTTTGACATAGAAACCTACAACCCAAAGAAGGTTCCAAGGCCAAAGGAGGATCCGGTAATACTGATAAGCCTAGCAAACGAAAGCATAGCGAAAGTAATATCGGCAAAGCACATAAGCAGAGATTTTGTAATAGAGGTAAAAAATGAGAGGGAGCTGATAGAGAAATTCGTGGAAATTGTGAAAAGAGAAGACTTTGACGTAATCGCAGGCTACAACTCCTCAAACTTTGACATACCTTACCTGATCGAAAGGTCCAAGCGGGTCGGGGCCAAATTTGAATTGGGCAGATACGCAGAGGAAGTTTCAAGCCAGCACCACGGCCTACTAGAATTGGTAAAAATACCTGGAAGGATAAACATAGACCTTTTTAACACAGCAAAATTCGTTGCGACAGTCGGCACTGCAGAGTACCTGATAAAGGTAAATGCCTTTACGCTAGGCGAGGTCTACAAGGAGCTTATAGGGAAGGAAAAGAAGACAGTAAACAAGGAAGAAATCTTCAGGCTTTATGACTCAGAAGGCATCACCACGCTTGCTGAATACTCCCTTGATGATGCCCTGTCAACAGAAGAGCTTTACAAGTTCTTCATGCCTCTTGAGATCGAAATAGCAAAGCTTTGTGGCACCACCTTGGCAGAGACAGCAGTTTCGACAACTGGGCAGCTTGTAGAGTACCTGCTAATGCGCTACGCCCATAGAAACAATCAGCTAATACCGAACAAGCCCGGCGACGAAGAAATAGAAGAAAGGCTGTCAACAAGCTTTGAAGGGGCGTATGTAAAAACTCCAGCAGCGGGCATATACAATAACCTAGCTGTACTTGACTTCAGAGGCCTGTACCCTTCAATAATCATAGCCCACAACATAGACCCTTCAACCATAACCGACGCTTCTGATGACGCATTTGTCGCTCCTACAGGAATAAAATTCAAAAAAGAGCCGAAAGGAATAATCCCTACGGTGCTAAAGATTCTTATAAAGGAAAGAGAGGGTGTAAAAAAAGAGTACAAGCTACACCCGGAGAACAAGGCGCTAGGCGCCAGGTCTCAGGCTTTGAAGATAATTGCAAACTCTTTCTACGGCTATCTCGGCTATGCAAGGTCCAGATGGTATTCAAAGGAGTGCAGCTCGAGCGTAACAGCCTATGGCAGGGAGTATATCCAGAAAACAATAGCGATGAGCGAAGCAGCAGGCTTTCAAGTAATCTACTCTGATACCGATAGCGTAGTACTGCTTCTTGGAAACAAAACCAAAGATGACGTTCTTGCATTCTTGAAGCAAGTAAACGCATCGTTGCCAGAGTCTATGGAGCTAGAGCTTGAGGATTTCTACGTGCGTGGCGTATTCGTGGGCAAGCGAACAGGCGAGATAGGCGCGAAGAAAAAGTATGCCCTTCTCTCCGAATCGGGCAGGATAAAAATAAGGGGCTTCGAGCTTGTAAGAAGGGATTGGTCAAACATCGCTAGAGAAACTCAAAAGAAAGTGCTGGAGGTTATACTCAAAGAAGGCAGCAAGGACAAAGCAGTAGGCATCGTAAAAGAGACTATCAAAAATCTCAAAGAGGGCAAGGTCAACATAAAGGACCTGGTAATACACACGCAACTCAGGAAAGGCCTCAATTCTTATGATGCCACTTCTCCGGAGCTTGCGGCTGCGCAGAAAGCAATAAAACGGGGAAAACTGCCAAGCGAGTTGGAAGGCACGACGATAGGCTATGTGATAACAAAACACGGCAGCAGCATAAGCGAAAAGGCAGAGCTTGAGGAATACGCTCAAGATTATGACGCCGATTACTATATAAGCCACCAGGTAATACCGGCTACTTTGAAGATACTGAAGGAGCTTGGCGTAAGCGAAGAAGAGCTCAGAGGAAGTGGCACACAAAGAAGGCTAGGTTAAATTCACGCTTCTATCACAGTCCCTACAACTTCCTCGCCAATTAGGGCTTTTTGCAATCTACCCGGCACAGTAGCGTTTATAATCATGCATTTTGCACCATACTTTTTTGCTATCTTGTAAAGAAGCATAAGCTTTGTGCGCATGCCTCCGGTAACATCTATTTTCAGAGAGCCGCCAGTACCTTTAAGCGCTTGTCTTATGTTAGAGCTGTCGATGTGCTCAATGAGCTTTGCATCCTTGTTTATTTTTGGATCCGAATCAAAAACTCCATCTATGTCGCCGGCAGCTATTACTACGTTTGGCCTAATCTTAGTTGCAAGGTACTCGAAAACCTGCTCGGTAGAGGCTGCATGCACCCCTTTTACCGAATCAATAAACAAGTCGCCAAAAACAACAGGCACAAAACCATAGTTGAGCGCTGAGATTATATTCGCTGGATTCCATGAAGTGATTCTGCCATTCTTTGTCAGCCCGCCAGCAGATGGCGGAAACTTTATTGCATTTATGCCGTTTTGGGTCAAAACATCTATTACGATATTGTTAAGCTCGTGCACGGTCTTATGGGCCAGCGCAGCGCCGTATGCGCTCTCCTGTCCGCTCAATCCTTTCTCAAGCCCGTACTTGTGAACTGCAACATGGCCAAAGGAACCGCTGCCATGCCCTAGCAGCATTTTGTTTTCGCCTATGCCTGCCTTTATCTCCTTGGCCAGCCTATCTATTTCATTTACTTTTGCAGTATCGGGCTTGGCTGTATCTGTTATTACGCTGCCGCCGAGCTTGACAAAGTAAAGAGGCATCAAATCATTAAAAAGGCACGCTGCAAGCTTAAATAATTTTTGAATGTGCAGGTTTGTTATTTCAAGCCAAAATTCGACGGCAAGTTTTTATATTTTCTCTCCCAAAAATAATTGTGGAAAGGCAAAAGTTTGTCGTGAAGTCAAGAGAGGAGATGGGCGACTACATCGCATTGAACTGGCTTGAGCCTAGGCTTGCAAAAAAGTTTGGGATAAAAAAGAACCAGATATTTGTAAGAGAAGACTGGTGGATAGACGCTGTGAAAAGGTCTAGGCTCCACACTCACGAGCTTGTTGAAATAAACCTAAGGCTGAGGAACAAAATGGGTTATGAGCAAGCGCACAAAATTGCCAACATTTTCGAAAGAAACGCTCTGAAAGTAATCAAAAAAGCAAGCACACCAATTCCTTTGCCTCCTCCGTCACGCCGCAAGCACTAGCTTCTTTTCAAGTTTAAATAGATCTGCATCTCACGCAAATATTCTTCCATTTCGAAATTATCGGTTCTGCTCAAAGCCGTATAGGTAAGATAAATGACTCTATAAGCGCTTGTAAATTTGAGCCATTCCGGCACCCTTTCTCTCAGTTCTTCCTGGCCAAGAAGGCTGAACGCCTTTGCAATAAGCATACTCTGCTTTCTAGGCCTCTCCATCTGTTCCTCATAGATAAACCTGAGCATTCCATTTTCAAGCGCCTCTTTCACCTCCCCTGAATAATTGTCCAACACTTTAAAAGACTCCCAGACCTCTCTAGGAATCCTGCCTTCGAATTTCCTTATCTGCTCCTTTAATGCCTTGGTTTCATCATCCAAATCAACAGCGTAGGCTAGCATAAAGAAAAAGCAGAATTTAGTTTTTTAAAAATTGTGCGCTGAAAAGTAACATGAGATAAATGTGATGAAAAGCCAGCGTAGTTTTATTTTTAACTGTACAAGATAAAAAAGATGGGCATACTTAGCCTCATTGGCCTTTTGGTATTTGATACTCTTGCTTCGTGGATAAGGATGTTCATAGCGCTAGGGGCATCGATACTTCTAGGGCTAGGCATAGGAATCTATGCAGCAAGAAGAAAAACTGCTGAAAAGGTCGTTATACCTATAGTAGACATTCTCCAAACTCTCCCAATACTTGCATTCTTCCCTTTTGTAATTTATGTCATAGTTGCAACCCTGCCCGGCTACATAGGCATAAACGCTGCTGTGATCTTCCTGATTATAACAAGCATGCTGTGGAACATAATATTTGGAGTTTACGAAGCTGTAAAGACCCTTCCGCAGGAATTCTTGGAGCTCGCAGCTTTGTATAAGCTAAACAAGTGGAAAAGGCTTGCGAAAATTTATGTGCCTGCAAGCATGCCGAAGGTAATTGACCAATCTACACTCTCGTTTGCCATAGGCCTGTTCTACCTTGTTACTAGCGAGATATTTTCCACAGCCAACTCCACATATGCTGTCAAATACGGCATAGGTGTTGAGCTTACGAAGCTTGCAATTAGCAACAACTTTGCCGCATATGCAATAGGCATAGCCGTATTTATTGCTTTTGTTGTTGCAACAAGACTTTTCTTCTTTGCTAAGCTTGAAAAATACTATACTCGCTATAACGCACCGATCAGGCTCAAGCCTTTGTCGCAAGCAAGGCATAGGCAGTATGCTGCGTTTGCACATGCAATTGTTACGCACATACCTAGGATACGGTTTAGAACAGAAAACAAGCAACAGATAGAGAGAGTTTATACGCCAAAACCTGAAAAGAAGATAATTTCTTCAAAAGCCATAGGATATGCGCTGCTTTCCGTCACAATTTTGCTGATATTATTCTATAGGCCATTCTCTGCAAATGAGGGCACAGTACTTGCATCGCTTGCCGTGTCTTTCGCAAGGGTATGGCTTGCATTTGCTCTGATAACAATCATCGCTGTGCCACTAGTTGTATACTTGTTGTTTATGAGCAAACATGCATCTAGCTACCTACTTTTGTTTCAGATCTTGGCTTCTATACCTGCCACAATACTCTTGCCCATCATAGTTACAGCGTTGAAAGGTCTGCCAATGCATGATGAGCTTGTGGCATTTACTGTTTACTTCCTCAGTGGCATATGGTATGTGGTGTTTAGCACTCTTGCGAATAAGGCGTACATACCTAGCAATATGCTCGAAGTTAAACGTATATTCGGTGTCAGAGGCATCGAGGCGTGGAAGAAAATGTATTTCTATGCAATACTTCCTGGCCTCATAACAGGAGCAGTGACAGGCATAGCTGCAGAATGGAACGCAAGTATAGTAGCGGAGTATTTCACAACCTCGGCAATAGGGAGCGGAGCTGTAATAACGAGCGTAGGAATTGGAATAGGCAAACTCCTGGACACATCTCTCGACTCTGGGAACCTAAGCCTTATGTTGCTTGGATTATTAAATCTTACAATCATGATTGTTATTATCAACAGGTTTGTATGGAACAGGCTTTACAGAAAAATTGAAGCTGTAAGCAAGTAAATAAATAAGTAGAGTTAGATGGCGATATTGTGAATCTACTCGACGTGGCTGGAGTTTCATACTTCATAGGCGACCTTGAGATAATAAAAGATGCAACCTTTAAGGCTAATGATGGTGAATTTGTATCACTCATAGGCCCTTCTGGCTGCGGAAAAAGCACGCTGCTTAGAATAATAGCAGGCCTCATTAGACCTACAAAAGGCAAAGTGATGTATTTGGGAAAGGAGATTGTAGAGCCAATACCAGAAATATCTTTCGTGTTTCAAGATTTCGCACTTCTCCCTTGGCTAAACAATGTGGAAAACGTAGAAATAGGGCTCTCAAGGAGCAGCATAAGCGAAGAGGAAAAAAGGAAAAAGGCGCTTGAGATACTAAGGCACGTAGGCCTAAGCGGGTTTGAATATGCGTATCCTAATGCGCTTAGCGGCGGAATGAAGCAGAGGGTTGGAATTGCAAGGGCGATAGTGTCAGAGCCTAAAATACTTTTGATGGATGAGCCATTTAGCTCGCTTGACGAATTAACTGCTGAGGCTCTGAGAAAAGATGTTTATACAATGCTCAAAAGCAAAGATAACCCAGTAAGCTCGGTAATAATGGTAACGCATAATGTTGAGGAAGCTGTCGAACTTTCTGACAAGATCGTTGTAATGGCTCAGAAGCCATCTTATGTAAAGAAAATACTTGAGGTGAAAATGGGCAGACCGCGCAACAAATACAGCAAAGAATTCAGAGACTATGTCAACACAGTCTACAAGCTTCTTACTACTTAGCCTATTTCACGATTTCCTGCACAAACGCCGGGTAGACATGCCTTATTCCTTTTATGCCCTCGATCCTTTTCACAAACTCATTGGCTTGACTTGATTTCACTGCTGCAACAAAAATCGCCACATGGTCACCAGTAGTAGTGTAAAGCTCGTTTATCTCAGGCAATCCCTTAAGCTTTAGTATGACGCTATTGAAGCTCTCAGGGGATATGTCAAGGCCTACAATCATGTGGGTTTTGTCAAGAAGATGGTATTTTATCCTTGCCTTGTAACCTACGACTATGCCACTTTGCTCCAAAACTTTTATGCGCCTTCTTACCGCCCCCTCTGTAAGTCCGACATTGTCTGCTATTTCCTGATTAGTCATCTTAGCATTTTTCTCCAGCATGCTCAGCAGCTTTTCGTCTATAAGATCAACCATGGAAACACATAAAATTAATTGCATGCACAGATTTATATATTTTTCGTAGTAATTAATACTAAAATAGGAATAAATTTTACTGAATTTAGATTTTATATTACGATAAGGTGAGAAAATGGAAATTGGAAAACCCGTTCCGGAATTTACCGCAAACACGTACTTTCCAGAAACCAAGGAAATAAAGCAAATACGGCTAAGCGACTACAGGGGGAAGTGGGTGATACTTGCCTTCTACCCCGGCGACTTTACCTTCGTCTGTGCGACAGACTTGGAGGCGATAACTGAAAAGTACGATGAATTCAAGAAAGCTAACGCACAGGTCTTTGCCATAAGCACAGACAGTGTGTATTCGCACAAGGCATGGAGCGACACATCACCAAGGGTAAGCAAAAGCCCAGTACCTATGATAGAAGACTACAAAAAAGAAATAACCTCTGCATATGGATTCCTCAATACAGACACTGGCGCAGCAAGAAGGGGATTTGTAATGATAGACCCAGAAGGAAGGCTGCAATACTATGCAGTGTTCAACGACGCCTTAGGAAAGGACATAGACCACATGATAACAGCACTCAACGGCCTTCGCGTAATACATGACACGCCGGTAGAGAAGGGCCACATATGCATAATACCTGCAAACTGGAAGCCTGGGCAGAAGCCGATGGACATAGAGATAGTAAGGGACATAGGCAAGCTTTAGTTTTTATTTATTTTCTTCCTTTTCTCTTTTCTTTTACTTTCTGAAAGTACTAAAAGCCTTTACGCTTAATTCTATTTGGTAGCGTGCTTGAGAAGCTAATCGCTGGAAAATGGATAGCAGGACCAGAGATAGAAGATTCGATAGAAAGGTCAGTGGCACTAAACAAGCTTGGCATAAGAACAATCATCAATTACCTTGGCGAAGATTTCAAAAGCAAAGATAGGGTAGAGGACGCAATGGCAACATATGCAAAGCTAATCAAAGAAATAAAAAGAAGAGGAATAGAAAGCGACATATCAGTCAAGATAACCCAGCTTGGGCTCAGAATTAGCAAGGCCTATGCTACAAAAAACTACCTCAAGCTTGCTAGGCTTGCAAAGCCGCTCTTTCTATGGCTCGACATGGAATCGAGCGATACCGTAGATGCTACAATCGGCGCGTATGAGAAGGCGCTACATCAGGGAAACGTAGGCATATGCCTGCAAGCATATTTGAAAAGAAGCTATGAAGATATGAGAAAGCTTGTGAAGAAAGGCGGCATAATAAGGCTGGTAAAAGGCGCCTATAAGGAAAGGCCCGAAGTAGCATTTCAAAACAAACAGGCAGTGAATGCAAACTTTGAATTCCTTATGAAATATTTGTTCAAGCATGCCAGGAAGTTTACCATTGCAACCCACGATAAGAATATGGTAGAGAAGGCGCTGCTGCTCAACAGGTCATACCAGCGCCAGGTCACCTATGCGTTTCTAAATGGCATTAGAGGCAGCTATGCAAGAATGCTGGCAGAGAGAGGCGAACATGTAGCAGTTTATGTGCCTTTTGGCAAGCTTTGGGTCGATTATGCAATAAGGCGGATGAGAGAACAGGGCCACGCGATGCTAATACTCAGATCATTGCTTGGCAGTTGATTTGCGCGCCTTCGCATTTTCCAATTCTTCTCCAATGCCTACTAGGAACTCGGTAACTAATCTGGTGTATAGCGAAGCAAAGGCTTCATCATGGAAGGAATAACCAAGCAGATGCACATACTCGTGCATAAATATGCCGAGCAAGCCTAGAAGGGCGCCTTCGTTTTCAGAGCTTCGGCTAAGTATGCTCTTTACTTCTGAATTGTTAAGGTTGAAGCATATCTTGCCTTTGTATTCGAACGCTTCGATGGAAGGATCATCTAATTCGGCAAAGTAGATCTCAACGCCTCCGATGCTGATTCCCTCTGACAGTTTAACGATTTTGTCAGCAATTTGTGGGGACGTTACGCTGTCGAAATTGCTTTTTATGCTAATAACTTTCCCCCTTACAACAGAAGAAAATGCAGTTTCTTGATAGTTCTGCAACTTGTTGACCAGCTCTTGAATGCGTGGCATATAATTCTCTATAAATTTCAATGCTTCCTTTTCGACTTCGGTCTTAACGCCACGTACTGCATATGAATGTGAAAGGTCTATGTCTGATATAGAAGGAATGCCTGCAAAAAATGGAACCAAATCTTCATCAATGAGTATCACTGTATAGCCTGAACCGACTGCCCGCTTTACAAATTCGTCACTTGCAGATTTTAAGGCCCAGATAGTGTTGGGAATTTTAATCAGCTCTCTGATGCTGAGCTTGCCTTCGCCGGTCTCCACGATAATTACATCGAGGAAGTCTGCAGGTTTTGCGCGACCTTGGGAAATGAACCATTTTGCTGCTTTTATGATCTCTTCTCTTTCTTTTAGCAAATCTTCTTTCTTCCATTCGGACAGAAACCCGATAAGCGCCTCCCTGTAGATATTGTAAATTTCCCAATCATATATTTTTGTATCTTCCCTGCTAAGTGTAGTTACCGTGTCATTTCCCCTTGGTTTGAAATCAACATAGCCTCCAAGCATGAAAGGAAGCCCGATAGATTTTATTCTTATTCCCTTTTCCGCTATTGCCAATTCGTTTGAATGGGTAAATCCAACCTCGTAACCGAGTTGCCTAAAATCGCCGTCGTACCAGAAGTGGTTATCGTATTTATAAACCCTGAGAGGAGCTAACGACACTTCTACTTTCTTGCCGTTTATGTTCACTTCTAGACTCGTACTGCCGCCGACCAAAATCCCCTTCAAATAATTTTTAAGTTCGTTTTCACTTATCTTGGCCCCATCTATTATTACCCTTGTTCCATCGATAAATTCGTCGCTTTCCTTTACGACATATTTTCCTATCTGCTTCCACTCAACCACTGTATTTCCTGTTTGTATGGTTATGCTGCCACTATAGCTTATGCTACCGTCGTTATTTTCCTTTGCAATAGGTGCCCAATAAGAAAGCCTGCCGAAGCCGTATCTTCCCCTTTGGTTCTTAGCATCGTCTTTAAACTTAAATCCCACTTGGCTGAATTCCTTTTGAATAAAATCTCGGGACATGCCTTTGCCGTTATCTTGAAACAATAGCCTATTGGGAGAAACGCTGATTGAAAGCGCAGTAGCACCTGCGTCTAAGGCATTCTGAATGATCTCCCTTACAAAGGAAAGCCTATTTTTGTAAATATCGACTCCCTGCTCGTAGAGACCTCTTTCAGTTACACTCAGTGCTATCTCCTTTCCTTGACCAGTTACGCCGTTACTTACACTCTGATCCTGGTCGGTAGCTTTTTTCCCAGAAAAAAAGGTAAACCGCATGAATTTCTTCATGCCTTCGCTGGTATTTATACTTTGATATTTGGAAGCAGTATACAAAAATTTCAACAAAAAGGCAAAACAAAAGTAATAAAATTTTAAATATTATAGCATCCTGGTATGAAACTTTTTCCAACCGAGGTAGGCATAACTGAATTGAGGGGGATAATAAGTATTATTATGGATAACGGTGGAAAAATAAGCTTGCCGCAGCTCTCTGACGAGGCAGAGGAAGACATAGACAAGCTGCTGCCTCTTCTTGAAGCAGGGTCTTTGCTTGGCCTAATGAAAATAAAAGGGGCAAGCGTAGCGCTTACCGAAAAAGGCAAAGGGCTCAATCTTGAAAATCTGGCGAAGATACTTTCCAACGCACTCGCAAAAATAGAACCGTTCAAGACTGCTATGAAAATTCTGAAAGAGAAAGGGCCGTTAACTACACGAGACCTAGTAAGAAGTCTAAGAAAAATGCATGTAAAGATATATACAGACGAGGCCCTTGATATTGAAGCTGTGAGAAAGCTGATGCTGAGGTGGGGCGTAAGGAGCAAGATGTTTTCTTACGATTACAACACAGACACTTGGTCTCTGCCCTCCTAACCTAGGTCATGGTACAAAAACTGCAGCTGCTATTGCCGTTGTCCATTTTCTATCCTTGCCCACTACTGCCGACTGGGTAATGTTAAATGTCTTAACGATCTTGTTGCTCATTTTGTAGACCTGCTCGCGCTTATCCCAGCTTTGCTCTGCGTTAAATTTTATTCCCAAGGTTGTTGCAAGCATAGTAGCGGCAAGGTCCTCTGCCTTTTCACCTGCCACTTCGTCGCTCTCACCGAACGCTTCATATTCACTAAGATAGCCGTATGCGCTTCTTTCCTTAGGCATCGCGGCGCCTATGCTGGCTGAGATGAGCCTGTTTGGCTCATTTGATTCTATCTTGCTTAGTACAAGGAATACAATCTGGCCGGGGTTAAGTAGTTTAAGGCCTTCCTCCTTTTTAATCACCTTGCAGTAGGGAGGTATTATGCTTGACACTCTTACCAGATTAAACTGCTGAATCTGTGCGTCCCTAAGTGCCTGCTCAAAAGAGCCTAAAGTGGTCGAATCTCTTCCTACCCCTTTGGTAAAGAAGATACGCGTTGGCAATAAATCAACGCTTGACATTTTTCCACCTTACAAAAATTGGAAAGATAACAAGAAATCTAAGAGAGGGGAATCTAAATAGGGCATAGATACGCCATCAGAATATGTTTCTGTGTTCACCTATGGCAAGTTTGTCAAACACGGACCCACTAATTGAAGTGATATTTGTTCAACAATAAAATTTAAATAATTCACTCAAAACTCAAAATGAACGCTTATCTTAAATCCTAAGAAGATTTGCATTTGGCATAGATAAAATTTTATACTTATGGAACAAAATTACCAATATGGCGATCAGGTACTGGGAATTTGAGGATGCGCCTCTCAAAGAGAAACTTAAAAATCCAAATGTCAAAGACCTCGCCAAGATTTATTTTGAAAATGACACAAAAGCATACAGGTTTGCAAAGGCACTGCTTGAAGTCAAGAAAAGAGGAGAACTAAAGCTTAGAGATTGCGATGACAGCCTGCCTATCGCTACGTGGAAGAGATACTTGGATTTTGGTGTACAAGTCGGCCTGCTCAAACATGAAAATAATGCATATTCTTTCACGGACAGGTATTCAAAGCCTTTGAAAAATATTGCAACATACATAAAAACATGGATCGAAACCCAACAGCCTGAAGATCTATCGGTTTTGTTTCCGCAAGCTCAGACAGGTAGACAGAAAAAAAGAGGAGGCAAACAGGCAGAAAACCAAGCCGATGGGCAAAACGCTGAAAATGCTAATGCGAATAACAACGTAGTTTCTCAGCAGTAACTTAGTCTACACTACTGTTTCATTCACTGTTACATTTGGAGCTGAGACAGGCTTTGAGCTCAGGTAAAAGCCAGTTACCGCGATGAATTGCGTAGTGCTCAAACCTGTGCCTACAAATACTACTCTTATGCTTACATTCTGGCAAAGAAGATTGCCAAGAAAGATGCTTGCATTTTCGAACGTGGATTGGGCGTTTATGTTTCCGGGCACAGCGTATGTGTTGAAATGAGCCACTATCGCAGGCTTGTTGTCTTTTAGTATTTCTATGTAAACGAGATTGTTCAATGGTGAGATTATCTTAAAATTAAGGAAAGGAAGCACCACCTCAAATGGCTTAGAGGTAAGATTACCTGGCTGTATTGCAAGGCCTTTCTGGAACGTGGTTGCGGCGAAAGTATTATTGCCGAATCCGCTCCATGGTGCTCCATAGTAGTCTCCTTTTTCATTAGCCCAAGTAAGATTGAGGGGCGCAGAGCCAAATCCGTAGCCTGTAGCTACCCAGTCTGCATATGTGCCTGAAGAGAAATTGCCGTTAGGTATAGCAACAACGGGGCTTGAGGATAAGCAAGATGCTACCTTTGTCAACGAGGAATTCACTGTAGTGGTTTGTGTTGTTGTAGTGGTAATTGTTGTATTCTTAATAGTTGTCACAACATGAATAGGTTTTGAAACCGGTCTGCTTGTCTGATATAGGTAGTACGCAAAAATTACTAGTAAAATCAAGATTATAATATACGCTATAACCCCTTTGTGCATAGAATCAAATAACATTTAAAATCGAAGGATATAAAAGTATTAAGGGAAAATTTATTTGCGGTGTTTATTTGGGAAGCATACCTAGAAAGTGGAAAAAGAAAGGAAGGATGCGCTGGAAATGGCTGAAAAAAAGAAGGAAAAGAATGAGAAGAGCGCAGAAGAGGCGCGCAGGAAAGCTATGATAGGAGTAGCAGTGGGCATAGATTTAGCAGGAAGCAAAAAGAGGCCCACAGGATTTTGCATAATGGATCTTAGCCTAAACGCCCACACCTCCGTACTCTACACTGACTCACAAATACTTCGCGAAGTGGCAAAAACGAGGGCGGAGGTAGTTTGCATAGATGCGCCTCTCTCATTACCAAAAGGCAGGAAAAGTATTGAAGATAGGCATGGGCCGCACTTCAGGGCCTGTGACATGGAGTTGAGAAAAAGGCACATACGCTTCTTTCCCATAACTTTAGGTCCCATGCGAATGCTCACCGAAAGAGGAATTAGAATAAAGAAAAGGCTTGAGGGCATGGGCTTTAGGGTTTTTGAATGCTTTCCAGGTGGCGCCCAAGACATATTGAACATACCACGTAAGCAAGAAGGATTAAACTTGCTAGCGCGCGCACTTAAGAGGCATGGTGTAAAAGGTTTGAAGCCTAGCGCTACAGGCGATGAGCTTGATGCTGTGACGTGTGCACTAGTAGGCATAGACTATATTCTTGGAAAATATGAAAAGCTTGGAGATGAAAACGAAGGCATAATACTTATGCCCAAGACATAACAAGCTAAACATTGGCGATAGTTCTTGCCTGATACCTTCCCCTTTTTTCGATCTCTGCAAGCCTACGCAGAACAGCGGAGGAGTTTGCATAAGCTTTAGCGTAAGCATTTTCAAAAAGCAGGTAAAATTCTTTAGACAAAGACCTTTTCATAAGCAATAGGTCTATCGCCTTTTCTTCTATTCCTGCGTTTGGTTCTGCGAGGCCGAAGTCAATAATGCAAACACCCTTGTTGGTAAGCAGTATATTTGCAGGGGTGAAATCGCCATGGGCTATGCCAGCACTATGCAGCTTTGCAAGCTCAATTCCGACATCGGCAATAATCTTTCGATCAAAAGCAGAATCACGCATAAGCTTACCTTTTATCAACTCCATGTAAATTTCATCACTTCCTGTAGCATAAACAGCAGGCACACTAACGCCTGCATTCTTTGCAACGAGCATGGCATGCGCCTCCTTCTTTGTCCGCATCTTTCTTAGCATTATGTCTAGCTGGCTAGCTCTGTAGGGCTTGGCGTGCCTCTTCTTCACAAGCAGCAAAGTTCCAAATATGCTTACTAAGTAAATCTTCGCCTCTGCACCTTCACTCAGCAGCCTCATATATACACCTCTGCATTTTCTATCCTATACTTCTGGGTTATAGTGCAGGCATCAAGCTTTTCGGCATGACCGCTTTTCAAAGCTTTCTCAGCCACGTACGCAATCATAGCGCCGTTGTCCGCATTGAACTCGTTAGGCGCGTAGCCAAATTTTGTGCGGTGCAGGCTGGCGAGCTTTGCAAGCATTTCCTTTAGCCTTGTACTCTGCGCTACGCCACCGCAAACACAAAGCTCCTTCGACTTTGTCAAAAGCAAAGCCCTTTCTGTAGCTTCGCACAGCATGGCATAAGCAGTTTCCTGCAAAGAGTAGCATAAGTCTTCTATGCGTGCTTTGCCTATCTGCCTTTTGGCGTAGGTAAGCAAACCAGTAAAGGTGAAATCCATGCCTTTGACAGTATAAGGCATTGCCATGTAGCTTCCTCCTTTTGCCACTCTCTCAACTGTCGAGCCCCATGCAGGATCTAGATTGGCTGATCTTGCAAAGCTATCAAGCATGTTGCCTACTCCTATATCAAGCGTTTCGCCTAGCACACGATATCGCATTGAGAGCTTGTCCAACTTGAGTATTTGCGAATTGCCTCCGCTGACATAGAGGGCTATAGGATCTTTCAGCTTGCCAAAGTGCTTTGCAATTTCTATGTGAGCGACTGCATGGTTGACAGGGGCTATGGGCACATTGAGCCTATATGCCAAAGTCTTTGCCGCAAGCAGACCTATTTGGAGGCAAGTGCCTATGCCTGGACCTTTGGTATAGCCTATGCCCTCTATTTCCTTTATTTTAACTCCCGCCTTTTGCAGAGCGTTGCCTATTACCTTCTTTGCCACCTTAGCGTGAAACTCGGCAACACGCGATGGCAGCATGCCATGGGTTCCTATACTGTACATGCTCTTTTCATTTGCAATAACCTCGCCGTCTTTCACTATGCCAACTCCAAAAGTATGCGCACTGCTTTCTATGCCAAGTACCAGCATTACAACTCATCCAGTTGATAACTTATCAGCTCATCGCAAGAAGGACCTATAACAAATCTTGCCCTGAATTTTTTCCTAGAAAGTACAAGCGGCAAGATAAGTGCTTCACACTTGCTTATGTGCTTATTTGCTTCCTCTTTTCTTACCCATTCTGCATTAGCATTGCCACTTCCTGAAAAATCGGTGCTTGAAAGCACAAACACCCTCCTTTGCACGTTGTTGGCATCTTTTGGCATAAACAGCACTTCGCCATCTAGCTGCAATGCATTAACTACAATACCCGCCTTTTCATAAATCAGCCTTGCAGCTGCCTGTTGTGGGCTTTCCCCGCTCTTTATCTCGCCTCCTATTGGCATTAGGCCTTTATCAGATTTGTAAAAGAGAAGACCCTGCGTATTGAATACGTAGCATTGAACCTCGTTTTTTATCAAGGCTCTTTCTCCTCTAAGCACCAACTTGGCTTCTTTATTCGCCTTCTGCTTAGGTTTTTCAACAACCGACATATCAATCCTTCACAATAAAGTCTTCAAGCTTGTCCTTAAGCCTTTCCTTCTCCTTATTGTGCTTTTCCATGAATGCAAGCACCTTTTTGAGCAGGTCTTCTTTGTGCTCTTTTGCGAGTATTGTACCGTTTCTCTCAGCTGCAAAGATTTCCTCGAGCCTTTTGTCATCGGGCTCGAAGAGGAACTTATTGTACTGGCATACGGCGCATATGTCTGGATTGCCACCGTATTTTCTTTGCAGCTCCGCGGTGGGCTGCTGGCCGGTAAAGGCGTTCATTATCTTTTTCTCTACCACTTCAGGCGGGTCTGATAAATAGATGGTCTCTTCAGGCTTGCTGGCAGACATTTTCATCCCGCCGCTTAGGCTTGGCATAAACTTCAAATGCATTATTGCAGGCTTGTAGTAACCGAGCTTTGGAAGCACATCACGCGAAAGCCTGAAGTGCACATCCTGGTCTACGCCTAGAGGAATAAGGCAAGGCACGTTCCTGCCTTCTTCTACAGATTTCAGCACTGCTGGCGCGGCCTGCATGCTTGTGTAGAATATGCTTCCTACGTTGTTGTTGTTCGTAAAACCAAATGCGTCTTTTATCATTGAGAAAGTGATGTGCTTTGCAACGCGCACTGCTATCGGGTAAAGCTTGCCCGCGTATTCTGTATCTAGAAATATCTTTGTCTTCTTCGGCTTAAATCCCAGTGCAACAATATCAAGTGCATCTTCGTATGCCAGCCTATGAGTTTCTTCAAAGGTCACGTTCCTGATGAGCGCTTTCTCCTCGTCAGGTATCTGAATGTAAACATCAACATCAAACTTCTCCTGAAGCCACTGGGATAGCATAAAAGGAAGAAGCTGTGCTATGGTCATGTGGCCAGAAGGGGCTATGCCTGTGTAGACGTAAAACTTGTTCCCCTTTTCATACTCATCCAAAAGCCAGTTCAGGTCTCTGTGCGCAAACACAATCTGTCTTCTTATCAGGAAGTGAAGATCCCCGGCAA
>JAGDXZ010000036.1 GCA_023270015.1 Microcaldota archaeon
TTCTCGCCTATGTTGCTTTTCAGCCACGCCACAAAAGCCTTGTGAAGAAGTGACGTGCTTGTGTCAATTACCCTGACGTTCATTGTCGCCTTGTACTCCTCGGCTTCTAGCGAAAGCACCTCCTCGTATTTGGGCATTCGGGCAAAGTGGACCTCTACCCAGTGTAGCTTGCCATTTAGATAGTCCTCCACTATCGCATCTGTCAAGGGCATGGATGAAAAGCTGAAAAGTATGCCATCACACCAATAGAGCGGCATGTTGCCAGCAGGGGTTATGCGCTCCCTTATCAGGTCCTCTTTGCTCATTTCTATAACTTCATGAACTACTAGCTCTTTTGCAGGCGCGAATGTTATCTTCACTGGAGTGCTTACCATGCCATCACTTTGCCTCTGCTGCCTGAGCAGCTGCTCCCTCTGCAAGCCTGCTTATTATGCGCTCTACGGCCTTGCCGGCCTCGGTAGAAGGCGTGAATGCGCCGCCTGCAAAGGTTGCGCCGCAATGCTTGCACTGCCATATGCCAGTGCTTATCCTTCTTACTGCCTTTTTGCCGCAAACACTGCAAACATAAGTGTCGCGCTTCTGCTCCAATACTGCCTGGTATCGCTTTCTCAAGCTTGCTCCATGCCTAACGCTCCATTTTGCCATTTCAATCGCCTGATACTGCCTTGCTTATCAAGCTTCTAAGCATTTTAGATTTTTCAAAGGAAGTATCTATAAGCTTTTCTATTTCCTGCCTTGTGAAATAGCCAGCTAAGCCCTTCTGCATCGCATGTATATACTCATCGTCTGTTGCTATGGTGAGCCTTGCATTCATGAAGCTTTCTTCAAGGCCTGTGGGGTCTAGCAGTATTGCGTTGCCTATCTTTGCAAAGGTTGTTGAAGCGACAATGCCCTTTGTCTTAAGCCTGGGCAGATCGCCTGTCCTTATTACCTGCTCGCCCTCTAGCCTTGGCATGCGCGTAGTAAGCAATGCGGCAACGCTCGCAAGCGTTCCTGCATCAAACAGATTGCCATCGTAGTTTAGCACGTATATGTCCAAATATACATTCCACACCTTGTTCTCCTCGATGAAAAGGGATTCTGTGTCTATTACCTCGGCAGCCCTTATTCCTCTGTCCACAACCCTGGCAAACTCCACTGCCTCAGGACTTGGCGGCCCCTCTTCGTACTCTACGCTTGCAAGGGGCAAAAGCTCCGCAGAGGTTACAAGAACGCCCTCATCAGGCTTGTCAGGCATAGGCGTGCCTACATCAAGCTTCACGCCGGCAAGCACGTAAGTGTTGCCTATGTAAACGCTTGCAGAGCCTTCTGCGTTCGGAATCGTGTTTGTCTTTATGCTTATGCTCCTATAGTCAAAGAAGCCGCGCTGGTCAACGCGCTCTTGCCTGCTAAGAAGCTCGGTCAAATATTCCTTTGATACTTTTATCTGCATAATAATTACCCATTAACCTTGTATTTCTCGAGAAGCGCATTCTTCTGCGCCGAGATGATCTGCTTGCTCACCCTCTCAACCATGTCCAAGTACCTAGAGAACTCCTCCTTCGTCATCTTGCCATCCATCTGGAGAAGCAGGACCCTGTCAAGGTTGGGGCTTATTGCGATCGGTATGTCGGCATCTGAGTAGTTGTCTTCTATTTTGTTGAAGTCTATAGCCAGCTTGTCTCCTATCTTGCCGCCGGCTACTGCAAAGGGAATGTCTCTTATCGGTATGCCACTATCAGCAAGTGCCACGCCTGCTGCAGTTATGCCTGCAGACCTCGTGCCGCCATCGCTCTGCAAGATCTCTATGAAAATGTCTATTTCCGTGCTTGGGAACTTTTCAAGCATTATAAGGTTCTCGAACACCTCCTTTGTAACCTTGGATATTTCAGTTGCGCGCCTGTTCGGCCCTGCCCTTCCATGCTCCTCAAGAGACGAAAATGGGGCCATTGCATACCTGCACTTCACTATCGCCTTCTCCGGGTCAGCGAGATGCTTTGGAAGCACCTCCTTGGGGCCATAGACCGCGGCAAGGACCTTGTTGTTTCCCCATTCCAAGTATGCTGAGCCTGTGGCATTCTTTATTATTCCAGCCACTATTTTCAAAGGCCTAAGCTCCTCAAAATCCCTGCCATCAAGCCTTTTCCCATCTTTTATAAGCTCTGGTTTTTGCATATCATTTCCCTTTCTTTTCAAGCATATTCTTTATTTTGTCAGTAAGCCCTGAAACATGAGCTTGAAGCTCTATGGTTTTTATGGCCTCTGTAGCGAGGTTTATGTCTCCTCCTTTCAGCCAGACAGTGCCATTGAGCCCTACTATGATTGAGCATTTGGTTGCCTGGGTTATCTGGTCTATCATCGTATTGCCCTTTCCTATAACCCTAGGCACCTTTGTAGGCTTTATGTTTAGCAAAACGCCACCAAAAAGCCTCTTCGGCCTTGTAAGCACAACTACCATCGCATCGTCGAACTCCTTGAACTCCCTTACAGTAGCCTCTATAATGTCTCCTTCCTCAAGCCTTGAATGCTCAAATTTTGTCATTATTATGCCCTTGTAAGGAGAATTCAAATCGACCACGTATGCGCTTATTCTCCTTGTTACGATTGTGCCAACTACCCTGTCCCCTTCCTTCGGATACCAAAGCCCCTCTAGCGGTATGAAGTGCCTCTTCTCCTCGTCGAATATGCCAACTACGCTGGCATAGGTGCTGTCGTTCTCTATGTAGGTGCCATCTGCCTTTATGATCCCTGATGTAATCTTACTACCAGGAAGTACAATTTCTACCATATTCAACACTCATCAAACACTAAGTATTTTAGTAGAGGCTGAGCCCTTTGTAAGGCTGTTGAGCCTGTCGAAGAAATCAGACTGCAGGCCTGCAGGGAACTGGACTATTGCATAGAGCGACCCATCGCCAAGCCATTTCTCAGACACCAAGCCAAACTGCTTTAGCAAAGAGTAGCACCTGCTGGCAAACTCTGCAGGTATAGTTACCTCTATCTTCGCAGTGGCAAACTTAATGGGCAAATGGGTAGAAAGCTTCTTTACAATCTCGTCCACCTGCTCGCTTGCAGGCTTGAACGGGTCTACGCTTATCTTGAGCTCATTCATTGCGTTCTCTATCCTCTGTGGAGGATGCGGTGCATTTGTCCTCGGGTCTATTGAGTTCTTTGAAATGATCGCTATTATCTCCTTCTTCTTCTCTTCTTGCATCTTATTCCTCTGCTCAGTTGTCAACGGAACGTTGCCGTTTTTGAGTATCTTGGTCACTATGCTGGCAAGGTCCTGCGTGCCAAACGCCTTCATGATTGCCTCTCTACTCTGCCTGTCGCCCTTGTTGGCATCTTTGAATATGTCGTCTGCCTCAAGCGCTGCAAGAGGGTCTTTTATCTTTCCAGTTATGAAGTCGTAGGCCTTATCAGAATCGACAAGTATTTCGAAAGTTTCCCCGCCTTGCACATATTTTGCTATAACGGTTTTAGACATAAGAATCATTTGAAGTAATTTGCTACCTCATCCTCGTTGAGTACCTTGAAGGCTTCGCCCTCGACAACATAGCCTATTTCTACGTAGTCGCTTGAGAGCTTGCCTTCATTCACTTTCTTAAGTATCCTTATGCCGAGGTCTATGCCATCTTCCAGGCTCATGCCTTCCTTGTATTCTTTTTCCAGCATCTCGTTTGCCACTTTAGCGCCGTTGCCTACTGCAACTGCTTTGTAGCCTAGAAGGGCAGCACCGGGATCTACCATGAAAAGCCTAGGCTCTGTGTCTATTCCGCCTATTAGCAATGCAATGCCGTAAGGCCTAACTCCGCCATAAAAAGTTGCTTGAAGTATATACTCGCTAAGCTCCTTAGTAAGGGAAGCCACTGATTTTGTTTCGTCGTAAATAAGCCTGTGTGTCTGTGCGCTCTGCCTTGCTATATCTATAAGGTGGAGGGCGTCTGCCTGTATGCCGCTATAGGTAGCGCCTATGTGGGAGTCTATGTAGAATATTTTCTCCAGGCTTTTCAGCACTGCAAGGGGCTCGTCTATGTTTTTGTGGGCAAGGAAAAGAACTCCCTTGTCAACAAGCATGCCAAGGGCTGCACCTCCTTTCCTCACGGCTTCCCTTGCATACTCTACCTGGAAAAGTCTGCCATCGGGGTTAAACATTACCCCTCTATCATATGCCTGTATGTTTGGGTACATAACATCACAATAGTATTGAAGATTTAAAATAAAATAACTTTGCTACAATTAGCAAATTTCCTTTGCTTTAAAAGTTTATATACCTTTTCTTTGCCAAAAACGCAAAAAACGCAAGGCAAGGAAAGAAGAATAAGACAAGAATCAGAACTTTGGCATTTCGGCGCTGTGCGCTTTTGCACGAGAAATGGCATCGAGCCTCTGCTGCTCAAACAAAAGGGGCTCATCCTCAAAATACCACTTCTCCAGCTTTCTTAGGGCATAATCGTGTAGCACAGGCAAGTGCCACATCATCACCCTGAGCCAAAATTCTGTGTTGGGCTTCTTTATTTTTCTATTTCCTATTTGTATTTGCATAGGTAACACCTTTCAAAGAGTATATGCACGAAAGCTTCTCGAAGGCAAACCCGTTCTTCCTCAGGAATTCCTCTATGCCTTTCTCAGAAACCGCCTCTATTGCAACACCATAATGCCTGCCTTCTCCAATGAGAATTTCCCTTACGCCGCTTATTCCAGCAACCTGCTTGGCGAACTTGTACGGGTTATCGCCATTTCTCGGCCTTACCAAGAATAAGCTTTTCCCAGTAGCGCTGATTTTACCCATTCTCCCCACCGCTTGTGAAATGCGGAATTAAGCATGAAAAGAAAAGCAAAGGAAGAAAAGGTGAAGGTGGTGATGGTGAAAGAGATGGGCGCGGGAGTGGTAAAAGGGCAATGGTGGGCATGCATACTCTTTGCTGCAAAATACGCCATTACGCAACTTTTTGCAGACATATCCTCCCCCACGCGCCACTAATATTATG
>JAGDXZ010000045.1 GCA_023270015.1 Microcaldota archaeon
ACAAAATCGTCAGTGGGCATAGTTGCCATTATATCAAATCCATGTTTTTGAATTGTGTAAATGAGTTCGCCAAAATTTACGTCGTATGTGATCTGAATTGAGCCGTTTATTTTCACCTGTTCTTTGTTGCTGCAATCTATTGAACCATATACCCGGCCTAGCCTAGGGGTGCTTGACTGATAGATAAAGTAATCATGCACCATTATTAGGCTTGATTCTTGCGAGGCCCTTTCTATATTGTCAAATAATATAGGTATTGAAGGCGAGTGTGTTGTTGCATAGCCGTCTTTTAACCCTCGTATTATTCTTAGCTGATCCTTTTTAGGTATTTCCTTTTCCTTAAGTGGTCGTTCGTCCTGTGGGGTAAGCCATGCAACATGGCCTATACAATCTAGAGAAAATGTACACTCGTGCAACTCTTTTCCATTACGTTTTACTACTATGTGGCGAAGATCGTCAAGCAATTCATTCATTATAGTAGCATGGTTTTCTAGCGGAAATACATTTTTATCTAGAGCATTTCCTAAATAGAATTCTGTTATGAAGTGCCTATCTCTGTCAAGATCATAGCTTTTTTTAGCAATTTCTATGGCTTCTTTAGAGATGTCTAGTATCCTGTATCTTATTCTTTCTGCATAGTTTGTCTTGTTTTGTTTATCTAGTAATTCTATATACTTATATACTCCTCTTTCAAAATAAGTGCCATGTGCGCCCAACTCAAGAATGTTAATCCTACTTCCGCTCTGTATTTCTAGTTGTTTGTTTAGAAACAAGTATAGGAGCAAGGCCGAAGCCTTTTGGTAGGCTTCCAACATAGCAAAAGTTTCAAAATGAAGATTGACGTTATTAGCATAATAGCTATAATTTAGTTCTTCTGATAGCTTGCTGTCTACTCCTTCAAGGATTTTTAGGTTTGCCACAATTTTTAGATGCCTGTCTTATATTTAAAAATTTGCTGAATGATTGCCTTTAGCTAACGTTCTTATAAACTTTTCCTTTTTCAATTAGAATTAGATTGTGGTGCTATGTTCGTAGACCCGCTTGCCGTAATGCTTTTGGGGGTCTCTGCCAGTGCGGCATTTCTGGCATATGCAGTATTCGGGCTTGCCAAGGGCAAGAGAAACCTTGCTATTCTCGCCCCTGTCATGTTTGCTCTTGGTGCCTTTGACTTTCTAAGTGGCTTTTATCTGAGCTTCTTCTGGCCATTGCCCGGCGCCTATAACATGCTTTTTGGAGATCCAATGTTAATTTTAGGAATAATAATGCTTGCAGGCGCCTACGCCTTCCGTGAAAACTTCGATGTAAGGCCTATATCAATACTGGGCTTTCTTCTAGGCATATACTTGTTCGCAGAGAGCTATGGTATGGTAGCATTCGGCTTAGAAAAGGGCATTTACCTTCTACCTGCCCTAAGCTTCTTTCTTCTTTCAGCAATTTCAGCAATATTGTCGCCCGTAGTTTACTTGAGTCCTAAAGGAGGCGGCAAAGCACTATACTATCTCCTCGGTGTTGTCTTGGTGCTTGTAGTCATCGCTGCACTTTTCGTAGGTCTTTCAAGCATTATAGGCCATCTGCAGGCTCCGCCATAATTATTTTTTCCTGTTTGCCTTTTTTCCAGTAATTGCTTCGTGAATTGAATACCTCTCAATTACCAAGGTCATTGCCTTGTCTGTCTCAATGCCATGTTCTATTGCTTTCTTGCTTGCTTGCTTTAGCTTGTTCGCATATGCGTTGTAAGCAGCTTTAGCTGCGGCAAGGGCGTCTCTTTCATGAAGGTTCTCGAAAGCGTGATTAGCAAGTTCCTCCTTTTTCTCTACTGTGAGGTCCTCTTGAGGTGAAAATACAACAGCACCAAAAACAGCACCAAGCTTCTTTACAATCTCATCTGGCTTCTTTTTGTCGCTTGCTATTATTACCGGCTCACCAACGTCTCTTATCATGTCGACGAACCAGCTCAAACCTACATATCTGCCTGTGAAAAGCCTGATTGGCCTGCCGTATAAGTCTATGCACGCTATCGCAGCAGTCTTACCGCCATCTATGCCTACAATGATGTGTATGAATTCACCCGCAAAGTGTGCTATTTGCAAAGCATACAGCGTTGTAAGCGGTCTGAGGTAGGGCCATGAGGTTGCAGTCAACGATAATGCTCGGCACTTGAGTAATGTTGTAGTAGCTTGCTAGAAGAGCCTGGTTGTTGATTATCGGTTGAGAGGTGTCTATGCAAGAGCTTAGCTCGGAATAATTGAGCCCAGATTCGTTAGCTATGTTGCTAAGCTCTACTTGGCCCATAAAAGAGCCCGTAAACAGAGAGCTCAAAAGGTTTTCAAACTTTTCAAAATTTGGCTGAAGCGAAGCGCAGAATATATATTTGCCTAGAAGCTGCGCATTTGCTATACCGTACTGGCTCGCTATTGCCTGTGTTGCCTGCGTACTGAATATCTTTATTGTCACATTGACTTTGCCCTTTAGCATATTCTGCAGTTGAATGGCATAGTTTAAGCTCTTTATACCACCAGGCGCGTAGGGATCTATAAACCAATAAACAGGCATAGGCTGCTTGTTGCACGGGTAATGGCCATATAATTGCACCACTCCCTTAGCCACTACTTTGTTTTGCGAAAGTTTTGCTGGCAGCACTGTCTGTATAAGTGGCAGCACGTTTGATGTGTTGGAGTCGTTTATCAAGAAGCTAACATAGAAAGAAACGTTTGTTGCCGGATTTGTTGCAGGAACCCTTATGAGCCACGATTTAATGCTTGCTATGTAGATTATGTTGGCAGCGCTGACGTTGGTTATGTATGGCAGAAGGTTTAGTGAGGAGTTGAAATTGTTATAGCTTGCAAGCAACCTTTCTGTAAGGTTTAGCATTTCTGAAGAAGTGTGCACGGGTTTGGCTGATGTAGTATTGTTTACTATAGTAATTGCTGTAGGACGATAGTACGCTAGCACAACAACAAGCGCCACTAGCACACAAACTAGTATGATTAGAGCTACGTGAATCTGATCTAAGCCGCCAAGCCTGCCTACAGGCTTTACTACTACTTTAGGTTCTTCGGCTTTTGCCATCTTATCGCCATCGGGCCCGGTGGGATTGTCATAAGCCAAGCTTATTTTGAACCCACGGCCTTCGCCTTAGGACGGCGCCGCTCTGTCCAAGCTGAGCTACGGGCCCTTTAGTGTTTTAATAATTAAAAGTATATAAACATAAGCAAATTAAATTTGTAAAGGTAAAATGGATGCTAATGAACTAAGGCGTTATTACTACATGGTCCTTAGTTCTATTCTTTATGGTGTTGGAGGAATAACTGAATTCATGGTTGTGAAAACCATCAATTTCGGTACTAGTCTTATCTTGTTTGCTATCGGCGGGTTTATTAGCCTTCCCTCTTTCTTATATTTTGCAAAGGTGAAGACAAAGCCCAGAGTGCCAAAATATTGGTTGTTTAGCGGTGTTGCCTCACTTATTGTTGTCTTATATGCACTAATTCTCTACTTAGGCTACCTAAGGTTCACCTTAGCCAGCATGTATCCACTAGTGAATATTTCTGCCCTTATCTTTTTGTTAATCGATTTGTTCAGATACCATACCAAGATAAGGCCCAAAATTCTTATTCTCTTACTTATAGGCGTAACCTTAGTTACTATCGGTGCGTATTTTGCAGAGACAGAAAACTCTGTATTCCAGATTTCTGCGGTTCCTTTCGCATTAGCCATAGCAACTCTAGCAGGAGTTGGCTATTATTTGCAATATTATAGGATTCATAAATATCCTGTGGGATCGAAGGTTTTATTTGAACCTGTATTTCTGCTTTTATTTGGTCTGCTTTTCTCGCCATCCTTCACAGGCATAAGTGTCTTGTATATTCTTCTAGGTCTATTTAGCGGCATTGTGTTTGTTGGAGGTTCGGTATTGGAGCTTGCCGCAATAAGTTTTCTAAGGACAGAGACCACAGAACAGGAAGTAGTGAAAAGAAAC
Organism: Microcaldota archaeon; assembly: GCA_023270015.1. Lineage (GTDB taxonomy): Archaea > Micrarchaeota > Micrarchaeia > Micrarchaeales > CABMGC01 > JAGDXZ01. The sequence continues at coordinate 3,980 of JAGDXZ010000045.1, forward strand.
TTTATTAACGATTTTGAATACGCAGACGTACTTATAGTTTTGGCAGGTAGCATTCTGCTTGGGAGCTATTACCCTATTGAAATATTTGTAGGAATTCTATTGTTTCAGGTCTGCTTCTAATAGACCTTATAAGGCGAGTCAAAGGGCGCCTAAGGCATGTACGCCGAGAAGTGCAAGGCCATTTTCTATGACTTGTTTTGTTGCGTACACTAGTGAAAGCCTCAGCTCTCTGGCTTCGCTCTTGATTACCGGCATCTTCTCGTAGAATTTGCTAAATATGGTTGCAATATCGATGAGGTAGTTTGCGATAAGGTTCGGTTTCAGTTCCTTGCACGATCTTTCTACTACTTCTGGAAATACAGCAATGTGTTTTACGAGCGCATAATCCTCTTCCCTAGTTAGAAACTCGTACGCTTTCCCACTTGGCGGAATTAGCTCGAAGTCGCCTTTTTCCAGTATGCTGCTGGCCCTCGCATAGGTATAAAGAACATAGGGTCCGCTATTAGCCTCAAGGTTTAGCGCCCTTTCCCAATCAAACACAATGTCCTTTTCAGGAGAAACGCGCAAGTACTCGAATTTTATGGCGGCTATCGCAACTTCCTTTGCAGTCTCTTCGACCTCGCTATGTGCAAGCTTACTGCTTTCTTTTGTTTTTTCCAATGTCTTAATTGTTGCTTCTTTGAGTAATTCGTCAGCAGTGTACTCCTTCTCCCCGAGCCATCCTCCTTGCCTTCCACTCAACGTGCCGCTAGCTAGCCTTACAACCCCGTATGGCAGATGAATAAGTTGCTTGTCGCCATGGGCTACAAGTGATAGCAGCGCTTTTACTGAAGCCTGTTCGTGGCTCTGGCTTCTGTCGATTATGTTTATTACTATGTCTGCATTACCAAATTCCATATA
>JAGDXZ010000051.1 GCA_023270015.1 Microcaldota archaeon
TCGTTCAACCAAATTCATGGAATTTACCTTATCTTGGCGAACATATGATAATAAAAATAAGAGGTTCAAATTGGTTTTACTTTTTATGGTCAAATATTTCAAACATCGCATAAGCCAGTTCTTACAGATAAATACTAAAATATACTCTACTTTACCTCGAATTTTATTTAATTTTAGCCCAAACACATTGGGCGGAGAATTTTGTTTGGTTCCTAATACGCCTTACGTTTATAAGGAATATTTGCTTTCAAAAGGTGGACATGTAACATGGATTTAAACCAACCTATACATGCATCTAGCAGCGCCTTTGATGTATGTTTCTTTGATTTTATGCATTATTGCTCTAATGTGTCTAATGGCTCTTTACATTTATTTTTACTGAAGCCAAAGCTTTGAAATCCTTTATTTGTTTTCTCTTAGAAGTGACTCATACGTAAATTAACTGATACATGCCTAATGTTTTTAAAAAATAGGTTTATTTTTCTTTTAGTATTACCATCAACATATTTTCTATTTGATGTTACATACATGTAACAACTTAATTCTTAGGGCCTCAAATCTATTATAAAGAATTTAATTAATAAAAAGAGTAAAATTTAAGTATTGTATTAATAAAACATAATTATGGAAGAAGTAATAGGAATAGATTCAGTTTCAATCATTAGATCTTACGATGTGCACACTACTCTAGATGAAAATGGCAAATCTATTCATAAATCATTTAAAACTCTCTTAGGTGCTGCCGTTTCAACAAAAAACTATGATAAATTTAAAGAAGCATACGATACTGCCATAAGCGAAAGTTTTGATAAGTTGAGTATACCAAGAGTTCGCAGAATCTATTGTAGTTATGATCTTAATAGGTTATCTGGAGGAATTAATGCCTTGTTATATGAAGAATTTTTCAAAAGGATAAAAGATCAAATTGACGATCTCAACATTATATTTACTCTGTTTAAAAAAGACGCAGTTATGAAAACTTTAGGCAACATTAAAAAAAGAATTAAACGTCCACTATCCCAGGCAGATTTACCTTTTGATGAAATTCTCAACAAGTTAGCGCCTTTTTTCCCTATGGTTTGTGCATGGAGACTTAACAAGATGATAAAAGAAAACAACTCTACAGTTCTGCTTGATGGAATTACGCCTGTTGATTTCAATGGTCTCGTACATTTAAAGGGCACTAGAATAAAAATATTATTTTCTGGAGATCGTTGCGACCCGTTGATTGCAACTGCTGATATAATATTAACACTTACTCAAAACAGATTAAAAAGAAATAGGTTATGGTATGGAAGGGATGGCATAAAAAAGATATTTAAAGATCTAAGGTTTAGCCCAAAAGTACATGTATTAAACGAAAGAACATTTAAATTTATAGCCCCGTTAGACACACATACTACAATGAATGATAAAATAGGGCATCCAATAGTGTTTGCGTTCAAAGAAAGGAATGAATTTATTAACAGCGATGAACTTAAAAATTCTGATGAATTTATTTCAGTATACAACTTCGCAGCAAAAAATGGGTTTTCCGTTAAATTTTATAAGCAAGGAGAAGATTTATCACTAGTAAAAAAAGGTGATTATTTAATATATTTAACCGAGGAGGGTAAGCGAGCGGGGGATATACTAAATGGAATGGGTAAAGAGATTACTCTAATGAGTTTAAAAGAGATAAGTAGTAAATATAAAGAAGTGTATTAAGTAAGAGCAAAGTAAAGATTTTTATATCTGATTGTTTATCATATAATTACGATATACGCCTGACCGGGGGTATGTCTACCCAGAGCGAATAGCTCTGTATAAAAATGTTTATAGGGGCATCACTTCGGTGATGCCCCTACTAATATCATAATTTAATACTAATTTTAGGTAATTTCCAAGTTGAGAAAGAGCATACGAAATTTAGATGGGCATGCTGGCATCTTAATAGGTGCTCTATTCAAACTTTGCATTCTGTTGATGTTGGCTGCACGATCTCTCTGACAAGTTAGAAGATCATCGAGCCAGAGTGATCTTTGAAAATTCCGAAAAAACGTAAGCAAAACAACAAAGACGCAGTAATAAAAAACGTTTGCGTCTAATAATAAGTGTTCCTGCCTCTGATTCTTGTGGTTTATTAAAGAGATAGCGATGTATGCCGTTGGTGAGCCGATTAGTTTATAGGCGTCCCCTCCTGAGGCTTTTCATAATAGGATCGATGCATTAAAAGATCTACACAAATGCCCTTGGATCTGGTTTGTCACCTAAAATTTAATGCATACCTTTATAAATGGAAAAACAACAATTTATCGTGGTAAATATGAATTTTTTTAATCGTTTTAAAGGTAAGGGTGTATCGAGTGTATCATATGAGAATGAGCGTCACCTGCTTGCAAACGGGACAGTGGAAGAAAGTGCCATGGTTTTAGAAAAGATTGCGAAAGATGCGAAAAATGGAAATTTAATGGCTTTTAAGGCAATCGCACCCTCCCTTATGGAACTCCCACAAGATAAGTGGAATTATATAAAGACTCGTGAAAGCCTAAAAGAGATACTTGGTGCTATTTTGGATGTGAATCCAAAGTTACTTACAGAAAAAATTGACGATAAACACATTTTGGCTGAGGTGTTTATCGGAACCACAGCAGAAGAGGACTTATGGAGATATATAAAAGAGAAAAATAACTTTAATGTGCTTCAAAACAAAAGCTTTTTCAGTCAGTTAATAGCAAGAGGGTCTGAGACCGTTCTCAAAGACATGCTTAGCCTCTCCAAAAATAATAAAATATTGGAATTGATGAAGAGCGAAGCCGAGACTGAGACAAGAGTAGACCCTATTCAACGCTTGCTGCTGAGCCTGTGCAACGGCAGTATGCATTTCATGAATTTGTTGCTTGCTGACAGGCCAAACCTAATACCAGCCGTTATGAACTACGTCAAGAATTCGGGCCATCCTGAACTTTTGAAATTACAAATAGTAAAAATAGAAGACACACATTTTTACATTAACTTGAATCAAGAGGAGGAAACTTCTGCAGCGGAGCAAATCTTTGAGATGGGCGATGCTCAAAGCGTTAAAGAACTACTCGACTACCTTTACGCTAATAATAGACCTCTACTCCATTCTATACTCCCAAGAATAACTTATAAATTAGCTCACAAGAAGAACGAAGAATTAACTTACAAGGATATGTTAGATCACAAGGCATTAGATTATAAGCTAAGCAAGGAAAGTGAAAGAGAAAGAGAAATTCTAGAAAAACTATTCGATGTTGTCTTGAAAGATGAAAATCCGGATGCGGTGCTAACGTTAGAATATCGTGACGAAACAGTCGCAGAATCCCTAATATGTGCTGCTAATAGGTTAAATTACACAGAACCTATTATTGAGCTTATAAGACGTGCCAATGGTGCATTCTGGGCAGTTCACAAAGGGGTAACAGCGCTAGGAGAAGCAGCGACGCCTGATATGCGAAAAGCCTTGCAACAGAGGGTAAGAGAGCCATTAGGAAACTTACTAAGAGAATGAAGTGTGTCCACTTATAGCAGTCATAAAAGACTTCAAGCCAGCCATGGTTTAAGGCTTTGAAGGTTTGTTTCATCGCGTTTTAGAAGCTCGTCTACTCGTTTTTCTATCTGTCTAAGAAGCCCAATGCCGTAGAAAACATACGGCGTAAAGCCCTCTATCATGTTTGCCCCTGCTTTGAAGGTCTCATAGGCATCGTCGCCATCAAATATGCCACCTGTGGCTACAATAACAGCATCATCAAACTGTCGCCTTGCTTCCTTCACAGCCCTTAGCCTATATTTTTTCAACGGCAGACCGCTAATGCCCGCAGAATTGTAGCCCCAGCTAAGTGCCGGAACTTCGCTTTTCGGCACTTGTTTTGTATTTACTAACACAGTACCGTCGCCGCCGTTGTCTATGAACGAACGGAGCAGCTGCATAAAGCTTTCCTTCTCTTCGCTTTCATACGGCCACATCTTAACAAGCCTAATTTTGTCGCCCGCATGCTTCCTGAGCAATTTTGCAGTTTCAGCGAAAACGTCTTTGTTCCGTAGCTGCTTAAGGCTTTCTGTATTTGGCGATGCAGGATTCCATACAAATCCATCAACTAATCCATTAAGTTCTTTTACCATAACCTTAAGCTCTTCGAATGCGTTATCTAAATTTTGGATTGGGAGCCCGCAGATATTTGCAAACACAGGTTTTTTGCCCCCAAGGTTCCTGTAAGCTTGTAGGTTTGCTTTGAATGCTGCTAGGCCGCCGCTTGGAAAACCTTGTGCGTTGAAGGCGGTAAGCCTTGAAGGATCTGCAAACACGCGCGGCTTTGGATTACCAATCCTAGGTCTCAGCGTCACTGTGCCAGGCTCCAAAAAGCCGAAGAAATAGGATAGCGGCAGAAGGGCGGAAGCCTCTTTGTCAAAGCCTGCAGCTATGCCGAATGGCGCTAACCTTATGTTTCTTACGCTGATTTCAAGCCTGGGTGTTGGCCTGTACAGCTTTGCAAAAGGTTTAAGAAATTGTGATTCAGACCTTAGCAATTCTAGCATTGCGTTGTGTACTGCTTCTGCATCTTCGAACTTGCGGTAAAGCATCGGTCTAGTTTTTTCGATGAAAACGTCTGGAGAGGCTGTGCCCAAAACAAGCAGCATCTTTTCGTTTGCTGAAAGGCGGTAGCTTAACATTGAAGACTTTTGCTAAGAAAATGTTTTTAAGCTTAATCAAAGAAAAATGATTAATGTTTGATTTGTGGGAAATTTTCGAGCACGAGAATAAATTGGGCACCTCTTTCCCTCTTTCCGTTTTTCAATGTTTGCACATGTGCTGCTTTTGTGTATTTTTGGGTGGCGTTAAATGGGTTTAGATGAAATTGGGCTTTATCTAGAGAACGGGCTGCAGATTAAGGGAACTGCTTTTGGAGCCAAGAAGGTTGCGAAAGGAGAGCTTGTTTTCTCCACAGCAATGAACGGCTATCCCGAAGCCCTTACGGACCCTTCTTACAAGGGCCAAATACTCGTACTTACGCAGCCCCATATCGGGAACTACGGCGTGCCTAAGCCGCACAAGGATCACGGCATACTTGCTAATTTTGAATCAGAGCACATAATGGTGGAAGGCCTTGTAATAAGCCAGCTTACTTTTGGGAGCAAGTGGAATTCGGCAATGACGCTGGATGAGTGGCTAAAGAAAGAGGGCGTACCCGGCATATTCGGGGTAGATACAAGGATGCTTGTTAAAATGATCAGGGATAGAGGTAGCATGAATGCTGTGCTTGGTGACGTAAGCAAGAATGACTTAGAGTTCGAGGACTATACAAAAATAAACTTTGTGGAGCAGGTGAGTACAAAGCAACCTATAATTTACCAAAACAAAAATAAAAGAAAACGCATAGTAGTGGTTGATTTCGGAATAAAGCATGGCATACTTGCCGAGCTTTATGGGCTCGGATACACCCTTATACGGGTTCCTTACTCCTATACTGCAGACAAGATAATGGAGTATGAACCAGCAGGCATAGTATTGAGCAATGGGCCAGGTAACCCGCTGTTGTTAGATATGCAAACAAAGACCTTCTCAGACTTGCTTGAATATAAAATGCCGATGCTTGGCATATGCCTTGGCCATCAAATAGCAATGCGTGCTCTTGGTTATAGAATAAGCAAGATGAAGTTCGGCCACAGGGCGATAAACAAAGCAGTTGTTGACATGCACAATGGCAAGGCATACATTACCACGCACAACCACGGCTATGCGGTCTACGCCTCAGACATGCCTAAAAAAGAGATTTGGTTTATGGACCCTGATGACAAAACAGTGGAAGGAACTTACTATCCAGACAAGAAGCTCATGACTACCCAGTTCCATCCAGAATCAAGGCCTGGCACAAATGATACCAAGTTTGTATTTGCTATGTTCAAGAAATGGGTTGGCTAAGATGGAGAAGCCTAAGAAGATACTTGTATTGGGCTCTGGAGCCATAAAGATAGCTGAAGCCGCTGAGTTTGACTACAGCGGTAGCCAAGCTTTGAAGGCCTTTAGAGAAGAAGGCATAAAGACTGTGCTTGTCAATCCTAATATAGCTACTGTGCAGACAAGCCATGTAAGCGCAGACAGGGTTTATTTGCTTCCTATAACAAAGGAGTTCGTAAAGAAGGTAATAGAACGGGAAAGGCCCGATGCAATAGCCCTCGGCTTTGGAGGCCAAAGTGCTCTCACTACAGGCGTAGAGCTTTACAAAAGCAGGATTCTTCAACGATACAATGTAAAGACTATAGGAACTGGCGTGGATGCGATAGAAAGGGCGCTCAGCAGAGAGAAATTCAGGGAAACAATGATGAAGGCAGGGGTGCCGATACCTAGAAGCATGTCTGCCAGAACTGAGGAAGAGGCCATTTACGCTGCAGAACGTATAGGTTTCCCTATAATGATAAGAGTGAGCTTTAATCTTGGTGGCAGGGGCTCTACAGTAGCCAGGAACATGCAAGAGCTTAAGGCTTGGCTCAAGAAGGCCTTTGCCCAGACAAGCGTCCATGAAATTTTGATTGAGGAGTATTTGGAAGGCTGGAAAGAGATCGAGTACGAGGTAGTGCGCGACTCTTTTGATAATGTAGCTGTTGTGGCATGCTTAGAAAAGCTCGACCCGATGGGCGTTCACACTGGGGAAGGAACTGTTGTAACGCCCGCCCAAACCTTGGACAATTTTGAATACCAGAGCATGAGGAGCGCAGCAATACAAGTAGCCAGGGCTGTTGGCATTGTGGGTGAGTGCAATGTACAATTTGCACTTGACACTAAAAGCCGTAGGTTTTATGCCATAGAGACAAATCCAAGAATGTCTAGGTCAAGCGCCTTAGCCAGCAAAGCAACTGGCTATCCTTTGGCATATGTGAGCGCCAAGCTTGCCTTAGGCTACAGGCTTTATGAGATACAGAACAGCGTTTCTAGAGCAACTACTGCGTTTTTCGAGCCAAGCCTAGATTACATAGTTGTCAAAATACCTAGATGGGATTTCGCCAAATTCGAAGATGTGAAGGAGGAGATAGGCACCGAGATGAGGAGTATAGGCGAGGTCATGGGGATAGGCAGAAACTTCGAGGAAGCATTCCAGAAGGCTATACGCATGCTTGACATAGGCGAGCCTGGCATTGTAAATGGCAGAATCTACAAAGCTCGCATGAGCAAGCATGAGCTTGAGGAGGCGCTAAGAGCAAGAAGGCCATACTGGTTCCTTTACGCTGCAAAGGCATTCAAAGAGGGCTTTTCTGTAGAACAAGTAGAGAGGCTAACCCATGTAGATCCCTATTTCCTAAATAAGATTAGGCAGCTAGTAGAAATGTTTGAAGAGGGCAAGAGGGGCGGCTTTAAAAATTATGAACTCCTAAAGCGATATGGCTTTAGCGATGATGAACTTGGAATTGGGAAGAGAACAAACAAGATAGTAGTTAAGCAGATAGACACCCTTGCAGGAGAATGGCCTGCAAAGGCGAATTACTTATACACCACACACGATGGCAGCGAAGACGACTTGACGTTTGATAAAGGCAAGCACAAGCTTCTTGTCCTCGGCGCCGGAGGCTTCAGGATCGGAGTGAGTGTTGAGTTTGACTGGAGTGTTGTTTCGCTGGTAAATGCCGCAAGGAAGTATTTTGGCGAGGTTGACGTGCTCAACTACAATCCTGAGACTGTTTCGACTGATTGGGATGTTTCAGAAAAGCTTTATTTCGATGAAGTAAATGCAGAGACAGTAAGCGGGATTGCGAAAAAGGAGGGCATCAAGGAGGTAGCAATCTTCGGCGCAGGGCAGATAGGCAACAACATTGCGATAGCATTGAAGAAGGCAGGATTGAGGCTTATAGGAACCGATGCAAGGTCAATAGATATCGCAGAAGAAAGAAGCAAGTTTTCAAAGCTTCTTGCAGATCTTGGCATAAAGCAGCCAGAATGGGCTGTGGCAAGGAACAAAAGAGAGGTTGAGGAGTTTGTAGAAAGGGTGGGCTTTCCCGTCCTTATAAGGCCCAGCTATGTTTTGAGCGGTACAAGAATGAGAATAGCAAATAGCCAGGAGGAGCTTGAAAGATACATGCGTGATGTGCATAGCAACCATAAAGGTCACTCTGTGGTAGTATCTAAGTTCATGAAGGATAGTACAGAGGCTGAGCTTGACTGTGCAACTGATGGCAAAAGCATTATTGGAGTTACCATGAGGCACATAGAAGAGGCAGGGGTGCATAGTGGCGATGCAACCATTGTTACTCCTTTCGAATCCAATGCTACTGAAAAAATGCATGACATTGCGCTCGCCCTTGCGAAGGCTTTGCACATTAAAGGAGCATTTAACTTGCAGTTTGTCATAAGCAAAGGAGAGCCGTATGTGATAGAGCTCAACCTGCGGGCGAGCAGGTCGATGCCTTTTTCAAGCAAGTCTGTTGGCATAAACTTGATAGAGTATGCGATGAAAGGTATATACCAAAGCTTTGGCTGGAGCGGGTTCTACGAGCCTGAGCACAAGAGTTTCGTTGTTAAATCCCCACAATTCTCATGGTCACAGCTCAGAGGTGCTTATCCTTACCTGAGCCCTGAAATGAAAAGTACAGGAGAGGTTGCTGCCTTTGGCGATTCCCTGCACGATGCGCTTGTGAAGAGCTGGCTTGCTGCAACGCCAAACAAAGTGCCTAAAAAGGGCGTGCTAATCTATGGCCTTTCGAATGTACAAAGCCTTGCGACAGCGGCAGAAAATCTGAAGCAGTATGCCGAGGTTTACACATTAGCCAACGCCAAAATAAACGGCGTAGAGGAGCTTAGCATGGAGAATGCAATAGGCATGCTTAAGTCCGGAGGCATAGACTTGCTTGTTACTGACAACTATATGAAGGAGACAGACTACGAAATAAGGAGGCTTGCAGCAGACCTCAACATACCGCTTATCCTAAACGGAAGGCTTGGACAGGAAGTCTCTGCCTCTTTCTCTAGACTTTCAGATGGCCTGACCTTCAAAGAAATGCGCGAATATTAGGCTCTTTAGTTTGCAAAAACAACAAAGGTTTTTGATTCGATAAGGAAAAATAAAGACATCAAGACTTGGAATATGTTGTTCCAGAATTTGTTTATAAGTTATACTGGCGCACAGCGAGATTTGCTTTCTATTGATTGAAATGGCGGGCTTTCTGCTATGCATTCTGTAAAAACCTGATTCTTTTTTCGGTAATTGCAATTCCAATTTGTTGCACTAAAGCATCTAGAGGCTTTGCAAAAGTATAAAAGGTTGAAGCTGCTATTTGAATCATGGCTTCTGCGGGCAAGGCATTGCTAGGCGGCATGATACTAGGAATTATAATCGTTATAGCGCTAGAGACGCTTGTCGCGCTTGCTTTTCTGAGTAGCCAAGGAGTCAAGAATCCTTTTCAATTCGTGAAATCAGTGCTCGGCTCCATTCCTCAGCTTTCCAGCTTAAACCTGTCTGCGATAAAGGGAATAAACATATCAAGCCTAAAGAATCTAGCAAACATAACTAAGCAAACATCGCAAAAAAGCTACGTAAACGTTAGCGAAGTAGTTATTGCGGCAAGGCTTAATGTGAACGAATCTCAGAAAAATGCTAGCGTGCTAGGCCTTCTTACCTACAAGCAAACAGGTAATGGGTTTGTATCCCAAACAGGCGGCATATCTAACTATACCTTCTCAATTCCTGACGACACCCAATTTCCTATGAATATAATAAGCGTCGAGGCAGAAACCCCTGGCTTTGAAGTGGCATATGTATTTCCAAAGCTACCGCACGAAATAAGCCCTGAAGGCGTTGGGAATTTTACAGTAATTATCAAAATGCCCAGCACAGGCTACAGCGGCAATTTGCTTTTGAACGTGTCTGCAAACGCGGGCTAGCTTCGCTCAGAAGGTCAATGTGTTTGATCTGCTTGCTGCTTCCTTTCCAACAATCTCTGCCAGCTCCTCCACTTTCATCTCCTTTTGCTTGCTGCTTCTGCTTCTTACTGTAATGCTCTTTTTCTCAGCCTCCTTTTCGCCAACCACTACAATGTATGGCACTTTTTGGCCTATTGCCTGCCTGACTTTGTAGTCTATAGTCCTATCGCTCAGGTCAGCCTCAACCCTTATGCCCTTTTTCTTAAGCTCAGCGTAAACGCTTTCGGCATAGGCGTTAGATTTTTCAGAAACCGAAACCACTATCACCTGAACCGGCGCTAGCCAGGTCGGGAACTTTCCTTGGTAGTGCTCTACAAGCACGCCTATAAACCTCTCTAAAGTGCCGTAGATTGCCCTGTGTATCACTACCGGCGTTTGCTGCTTGCCATCTTTGTCGGTATAGGTCAGCTTGAACCTTAGAGGCATTTGGTAGTCTAGCTGTATTGTGGCGCACTGCCAGGCCCTGCCCTGCGAATCGTAAACGTCAAAGTCTATCTTTGGGCCATAGAATGCGCCTTCCTTCTCCTTTATCTCATAATCCATATGGTTGTTCGCCAATGCAGCTTTGAGTGCATTTGTAGCCCTCTCCCACAGCTTCTCATCGCCCATGTGGTTGTCTGGCATTGTTGATAGCTTTGCCTTGTATTTCATTCCAAATGTGGAATAAACTTCGTTAACCATTTTTAGCAGTTGTGTTATTTCGCTTTCTATCTGATCCTCTCTTGCAAATATGTGGCCGTCGTCTTGCGTGAACTCTTTGACTCTGAAAAGGCCTGTCGCAACGCCGCTTAGTTCGCTCCTATGCACTTTGTCGAAGATTGCAGTCCTGAACGGCAATTCCCTGTAGCTCCACTTTCTGGTCATGTATATGAGCATTGTAGAAGGGCAGTTCATGGGCTTGAGGCCCACAGTTCCTATGCTCGAGTCGAATATGAACATGTCGTTGCGATAGTGCTCAAGGTGACCGCTGACCTCCCAAAGGGCTATGTTTGCAAGCTCAGGCGTGCTTATTTCTTCATATCCGTACTCTGCTTCTTTCTCCCTCATGAACTCAACAAGCTGCTTGAAAAGTATGAAACCCTTAGGATGCCAGTAAACCATGCCCGGCGAGACTTCCTGGAAGCTGTATAAGTCAAGCTTCTCCCCTATTATCCTGTGGTCGGTCTCTGGCAAGCCTGACCAGTCGCTCTTCTTCACTATTGATGTGTCTATCTTCTGGCTTTTCTTAACTTCTCTCTTCTGCTTCCCGTAGCTTCTTGACTGCTCTGCCAGCGGATACCCTTTTACGCTAACGCTAAGCTGCTTGTTCCATCCAAATGGCGCTGCAAAGACCTCCAAACCTTTTCCCTCTGCCAGCTCCCTCATTTTCTTGAACAGGGCATACGATTCTTCAGGAGAGGCAAGGTCGCTGCTTAGATGGGCAAAAGGATAAAGCACGAGTCTGCCAATCTTCTGTTTCTTTGCAAAATTTACGGCATCGTCTATTGCCTGCTTGGCCTCTGTCTCTGTGTCTCCCTTTTCAACACACACAAACAAAGCAAGCGCATTCTCAACCGCTTGCCTTTTCTTGTCGCTTTCCTCGTAGACTTTCGATTCTGGCTTAACGAGCGCATATTCTATCTTATCGACATCTAGCTGTAGAATCCTCATGCAAAAGCCTAGTTAGGAATGTGCATTAAACATTAAAAATTGTTTTGTGCAGGCTATTCCTTTGTAACGAAGAAATTGCCTATTGCTAGGTATTTTGCCCCTGTGTTGTGCAAAGTCCAAAGTGCATCCTCAGGTGTCATGACTATTGGCATGCCGTGTTTGTTGAAGCTTGTATTGAGCACGGCGCCCAATCCTGTCTTTTTCTTAACTGCCTCTATCAGCTCCCTATAGAGCTTGTTCTCGCTGCCGAGTATCTGGGGCCTAGTTGTCTTGTCTATGTGTGATGCTGCGACAAGCTTCGGAAACTCCTCGGGCTTTATTTTGTAGCCTACTGTCATGAACCTGTTGGGCCTAGGATACGGATTGAGCAGCTTTGCTGCATCTTCCTCAAGTATTGTGCTTGCAAAAGGCTGATAGTAAGGCCTTCTCTTTATTATTATGTTTACCTGGTCCCTATTCTCAGGATAATTCGGTAATGCAAGAACGCTTCTATTGCCAAGTGCTCTAGGGCCATATTCCATTCGCCCTTGAAACCACAAAACTATTTTGTTTTCCTCAGCAATCTTCTCAGCAGTGTATTTTGCAATGTCTTCTACTTCCTCATATTCTATCTTCTTCTCCTTTGCCTCTTTCTTGAGAAGTTCCTCTATTTCCAAGTTTGAATATTCGGGGCCGAAATAGAGGTCTTTTATGCCTTTGCCCAATCTTCCATGTTCCATGAAGTCTGCATATAACGCTGCCCCTGCTGCAAGCCCGCCGTCGCCCATGTGCGGAAATACAAAGAAGTCTTTGACCTCAGGAGACTCGTTGATAAGCATATTTATTATGATATTTGAAAAGAGACCGCCGGCAACACACACGTTCCTTATTCCTGTTTCCTTTATGAACTGGTTTACTATCTTCATCACCTGTTCTTCAACATATTTCTGCACACCATAGGCAAGGGCTTCTCTGTTGTACTTCCACAGCAAGTGGTCTTTTATGTATTCAGCCAATTCAAACTCATATTTGACTCCAAAATTGCTCACAAGCTGCTTCTTTTTCTCATCATACCTTACTATCTTCTCGAGCTCCGGTATTGTCTCTGGGTATGAGTAGGCAGCAAGAGACATGAGCTTGCCCTCGTCTTCGCTGTATTTGAGGTCACAGGCCAATGTTGCAGCTCCATATAGAAGGCCAAGGCTTGCACTGGCTTTGAAAGATGCAAGCCTTTCAAGCTTGCCGTTGTCTCCTATGCTTACAGTGCCGCTAAGCCCGTCTCCAGCGCCATCGAGTGTTATAACCAAGGCTTCCTTGAAGCCAGAGGCGTAGTAGGCTGAAGCAGCATGGGCAAGATGGTGCTCTACAAATACAATCTTCTTGTCCAAGCCTGCATCCTTTAGACGCCTTGCAATAATGCTGCCGCCAATGTGGGTGCCCATGTACCTCCATAGGGCGTGAGGTCTCTGGTCCTGTATTAGCCTGAACACGAAGTTATGCAGGTGCATGCGTATTCTGCCGGGCTTTTTTGCTGCCTTTCTCCATAAGTCCCTTCTCTTTCTTTCTAGGCTTGGCATGACCCTGGCAAAAAGTGCGCTGCCGCCATACCATGCAACTGCCACTTTTTCTATCTCTTCGCCTTGCTTAGCCAAATACCTTACTGAGTTTACCGGAAAGCCGACATCGTTTTTCCTTTTTGTGAATCTTTCCTCATTTATTGCAGCTATGATGCTGCCGTTATTTACAAGCGCGGCACCAGCATCATGTGCATCGTGAATGCCTAAAATTGCCATAGTATCTGTTCCTCATTACTATTTCATAAATGCTATGCTTGCATAAGCCACTACAGAGCTATAATCGTTTGTCATGTTCCCGGAGTTGCCATACTTCAGCAAAACCCCTTTACTGGCTCCCTTTGCCTTTGCAAAGAATGCTGCTGCTGAGATTGCCCCGTAGCCGCAAGCAGTGTCATCTGCTTCAGCAAGAAGCCTGTTGAATGAATGTATGTCAAGCTTCTCGAGAGCTTTTATAGCGGGCATGTCCTTGCTTTCTGCAACGCTCGCAGGCTCATAGTGGTCAAAGTCTGAGCTGGCAACTACAATAACCTCTCTGCCAAGCTCCTCGCTAGCTTTTAACAGCGCTTCTGCAACTGCTTTGCTTGCCTCTTCGCTCTGATCAGACATGCAGATAAAAAGGAAGCGATATTGGCCTAGCAGACGCTGAACAAACGGAACCTGCACCTCTACAGAGTGCTCCTCTTTTATTTCTGAAGAGTCTGTTGAAAAGCGCGGCTCTTCTTTGCAAAGCTCATTAGCAAGCTCTACATCATTTTTCGCAATTCCTAGAGGGGTCTCCCAATCTTCAAGCGAAACGTTGGCAAAATCTCCTAGCCCCATGTGGTTTGGGCCTATGATTGCAATAGTATCTATTTTTCTTTTTTTAGCAGTCTCAGAAAGAGCATAGTATGTGTATGCAGCAACGTAGCCAGAATAAACATACCCTGCATGAGGCGCAACAAATGCAAGAGCTTTTGAAAAGTCAAGCTTTTCCAACCTGCTTTTGTCAACGCTGCTTAGCAGAAAATCTATAGTCTTTTCAAGCTCAGTTCTTGTGCCAGGATAGAAAGCACCTGCAACCGCAGGCTTCCTAGTCATGCAATCTTTCTCGAAAACTCTACCCGCTTTATCTCAAACTTCGAAATTGGAGCAATTTTGTTGAGTATTTCTATGGCATCTTTCCTTATCTCCCCGTTAAGCAAGCCTTTTATTATCTCATCCTTTGTGTGTTTTGCGAAATGCTCCTTTAGTAGAGTGCTAACTGCTACCCTTATTGCATGGGTCTTGGAATACGGTACTTTGTTTCTTGTGGTTATGAGGAGCTTGACTACGGCTTCGGAGCCATCTTTGGACTTCAGCTTATCATAAGTATAGACAGCGTCAGAATGCCTTTTTACAAGCGATCTCAAATAGCTGAACTGGCTTTCAAGATACGCTACCTCTGTATCTGCTTTGCCGTTTGCTGCGTTTATGATCCTAAGGCCTGTAGTGTAGAAGGAATGCGAAGGGTCATGCGTTACCCAAGCAAGGCTCACCTTCATTATTCTTCCAGTTACTGCCTTCTCATCTGCCGCTGGCACGCTGCCTATGACTTCATTGCCCAGCACAGCTGGCGTTTGCACATCAAACCATTGCTTGGCTTTCCATTTTTCAAGTCCTTTTTGCGTGGTCATCTAAAAACCTTAGCCTCCCTTAATCAGCAATGCTGCCTGCTGCGGATCATAAGCCCAATCCTTTGGCAACTTGCCCACTCGCTTGTAATACTTTGTTAGCCTCCAAATTTTTGACTCTACCCTGTTAAGCCTGACTTTGTTGTGTACATCTTTGTGGTTCTTTGCCAAATGGTCTCTCATGTTGACTGCCTTCTTTACTAAATCCAGCAGATCCGGAGGCAAAGACCTCTTTAAGCCTTTGCTCTCAAGGAACTCATTGAGCCGCATCCCTATTATGGGCTTAACATATTTTACTCCATGCTTGTCCTTGAGGACCTGTCCTATTTGCGCAGGGGAAAGGCCCTGCTTGAAATACTTTACAATAAGCTCTTCTACTTCGGCCTTCCTGCTGGCGTCTGCCTTTATCTCTTCAGCAGGAGGCTTTCTCGATTTCGACCTGCCGTGCTTTCCTGTATGCATTCTTGCCATTTAACTCACTTTAACATTTTTCAAGTTGCAAGCAATAAACACTTAATCAGTGCCAAACAACTATAAATATGTTATGCTTGCCTGGATTTATCGATTTTCCATTCAATTTAGAATCTTAATCCTTATATTTGTTTCAGGTATCTGCAGCTCTCCAGTACCCTGCTTTATCTCGCCTATGTTCATTGCATTTTCTATGTCTGCGAAGGCAGACTCATCGATGCCCTCTATCACTACCTGCTTGATTGGCGCATTTAATGCAAGCTTGTTCGCATGCTTCCACTGCCTTATGTACGAAATTACGGTATAAGCTTCTGCGCCTGTTTTTGCTGCCTTCGCATCTACTGCTTTTTCTATCTCGCTTTCTTCTGGCCAGTTTAGAAGGTGCACGGATTCAGGGCCCAGCTTGTCTTTGTATATTCTCAGATAAATCGCCTCTGTTATGAAAGGAAGGAACGGCGCAAAGAGCTTCAGCAGGTTTAAGAATATGGTGTTTATCGTTTTGCTTGCAGAGACTTCTTTGCCGTATACCCTCTTCTTCACAAATTCGAGGTATTCGTTCGCAAAACGCCAGAAATAGGCTTCTATTTCATTCCTGGCTTTGAAGTAGTCAAAGTCTTCGAAATATGCAATGGAGTCCTTTATTACCTTTGCAAGCTCCTGCAGGAAATAGTGGTCTATAGGCGTTAGGTCTTTTTCTATTCCAAAGCCTTGCTTATCTGTGCCTGTAAGCGTTATGAACTTGCCTATATTCCACAGCTTGTTCACAAGTCTTGCACCTGCCACTATCTCCTTTTCCTGGAAGGAATTGTCCTCGCCCAGCGAGGATGAGCTTGCCCAATACCTTACAGGGTCTGCGCCGTATTTCTCAATGTATGTTTTTGGGTCAACCACATTGCCCCATGACTTGTGCATCGGCCTGCCATGAGGGTCGAGCCCTTGGCCTGAGATCATCAAATGCTGCCAAGGTATGTTGTTTGTGTGGAGCAGCGACTTTACTATGGTGGTAAAGTCCCAGAATGAAATTATCTCATAGGCATTAGACCTCATGCTCATTGGGTAAACCTTTGCATACTTGTTGTCAAGCCCCCATCTTGCATTTATCAGCGGCGTCAAAGAGGAAGTCGCCCATGTGTCCATTACATCTGTCTCAGGAACAAATTCATCAGAACCGCACTCGCATTTCTCCTTTGGCTTGTCTACAAAAGGATTTACAGGCAAGTCCTCTTCTTTAGCTATCTTGGGCCTGCCGCATTTCTTGCAGTACCAAACAGGAAAATACACTCCGAAATACCTCTGCCTGGATATGCACCAGTCCCATTTTAGCCCATTTACCCAGTTCTCATACCTTACGCGCATATATTCTGGATGCCACTTGACCTTTCTACCCTGCTCTAGAAGCTTTTCCTTAAGATCCAGATAGGTTATGTACCATTGCTCCTTCATTAAGTATTCTATCTCTGTTCCACACCTTTCATGCACGTTGACAGAATGCTCAATTTCTTCCTCTTTTACAACTAGCCCCGCCTTTTTCAAGTCTTCTACGATCTTTTCTCTCGCCTCTTTTATGCTCAGCCCTTTATACGGCTCAACATTCAGCCTGCCCTTGCCATCTATTACCATCCTGAGGTCTAGGTTGTATGCCTTGTAAAGAGCTATATCATTTTGGTCTCCAAACGTGCAACACATCTCTGCCCCAGTACCAAACTCCGGGTTTATGCTATCGTCTGCATAAACCTTGACTTCGTAGCCGAACAAAGGCACCTTTATGCTTTTTCCAACAAAGCTCTTATAGCGCTCATCCTTCGGGTTTACAAACAAGCCTACGCATGCGGGAAGAAGCTCGGGCCTTGTAGTTGCAATGGTAAGGTCACCGAACTTTATGTAGACAAGCTTGCTTTTTAGCACCTTGTCTTCGAGCTCCATCTGCGAAACCACTGTCTTGCATTTCGGGCAGTAAAGCACAGGCGAGTTCTTTCTTACAATTCTTCCCATCTTGTAAAGGTCTATGAAGGATTTCTGCGAAATCTTTTGCACATCTTTGCTTATGGTCTCATAGGTCAGGCTCCAGTCTATGGAAAGGCCAAGCCTCTTGAAGAGGTTTATGTACTGCTCATTGTACTCCTTGACATCATGCATTACTAGCTCTACGAACTTATCCCTTCCTAGGTCTTCTGCAGCAATGCCATGCTTTTTCTCTATAAGCAGCTCAGTTGGCAGGCCGTTGTTGTCAAGGCCGAATGGGTAAAACACGTTGAAGCCGCGCATGCGCTTATACCTTGCTATGAACTCTGCTTGCGAGTAAGAGAACACATGCCCCATGTGTATGTCTCCAGACACTGTAGGCGGCGGCGTATCTATGGAGAATATAGGCTTGCTACTTTGCTCGTCAAACTTGTAGATTTTGTGCTCTTCCCAGTAAGCAAGTATCTTGGGCTCCTCTATGCTCGCGTCATATTTGTCTTCCATACTTCTCCTTTCTTTTTTAGCTTGAATAATTTAAAAAATCCCTTCTTTTCCGCTTTTCCGCCAATGTTGAATATTGTCTGCTTCGTCAGTAGATTTTACGCCTATGATTCCTAAGGTCGAAGATCAAGGCGATTTGTTGCATCTAGGTCCAATTCATATATCTTCTTTCCGTTTACTTCGAGAAGGTCTAGCGAATTGACGTATTTCTTGACTACAAGGTATAGCCTGTCTATGATTTCCTGCGGTCGCGCCTTAGGATTAGAGTCAACAAAAGAAAGTCTTTCAAACACCTTTTTCTTTGGGTATTTCCTTAGCAGTATGTTGACAAAATCCTCTTGCAAAAATCTTGCAAGGCGGTGGAATAAAGGCCTTGAAATTTCAGGCTTTGATGAGGCGTTATCAGTTATATAAGCAATGGTCCTTTTTACTCCATCTTCGAATCCTTCTACGTCTCCCTTAAGAATCGCACTCTTCAGGTTTCGTATTAGTGTACGCCCCTCGGGGTCTAATTTCTTTGTCCACTCAGGCATCTTACCCAAAGCAATCTCTGACTTGTCAAGAATCTCTGTAACTCTTGGCTTCGGAATAATGATTCTGCTGTTGTTGGCGTCTAGGATTACTTCATCAAAGTCTCCCGCATATCTTGAAAGTGCTTTTAAATTAACGCCTACTATGCAAGGTATCCTTTTTTCGCGTGCCAGTATTGCAACATGCGAGTTTATGGAGTTTTCCTGCGCTATTATCCCCTTTGCCTTTGATATCACACCATCATATTCTGGAGAAAGGAGCAAAGTAGCAAGTATGTTCCCTCTCTTGAATGCCTTTTCAGCTTCCTCTGCAGGCACATCGTCAAAGATGTATTGCACTTTACCTTTTGCGTAGCCTAATGATGCTGTTGTTCCACGAAGCGTCACTGTATTCTTCGACTGCACCATTATGCTTTTGAAGCTTCCGCCTTTCAATGTCGTTATCGGGCGCGATTGAAAAATCCAATATAGCTTCCCATCGTACGCCCACTCTATGTCTTGCGGGCTTGCAAAAAACTCTTCTATTTCCTTTGCGATCCTATAAAGTCCGCTAAACATTTTTGATTTATCGGTCAGTATTGTCCTATTTGCATGTTCCTCACGCCCCGAAACCAAATTCCACGGTACGCCTTTTACATATTCTAAGACCATCTCGTCGTTTCCGTTTACCGGATTTCTGGTAAATAAAACTCCAGAGTATTTCGAATTTATTTGCTTTTGGACTAATGCCGCCATTTCCACCTTTTCAATACTTATTTTATGAAGCTTGCAGTAGTTAGTAACCCGATTAGAATTTGCATCAGAGTAAACCTTTTCTATTCTTTTGATTACGTCTTCTATTGAATTTGCGTTAGGGTAGGAGGTAAATATGCCTGCAAAACTGGCCTTTTTAGTGTCCTCTACAGTAGCCGAGCTGCGGACTATCAGGGGGTACTGCATAGAGTAGCTAAACCAATCGAGATATTTTCGCAGCTCACCAAAAAGCCCTTTTGGCAATTTTCCTTTTTCTTTCCAATACCTATAGACTCTTGTGGTAACGACAAATCCATCTGGAACATTGTAATTGGCATGTTTGAGTTTCATGAGATTGTAAGCTTTACTGCCGACCTCATTTTGCCCTGCGTAACTGCTTAATGGTATTATGTACTCATTCTTAGGTCCTGCCATTTAATCCTGTTTTTATTTTATAGTTGCACGCTTCTTTAGCAGCGTACAATCCGTTAAATATGCACCCTTCACAGTAGCTCTGTAGAGGGCATGTATCGCAGATTTCTTTCGAAGGCGCTGGAATATAGTAATATTTGATTACTTCCTGATCTTCGAATAGACTTAGCCCCCTTTCAAACACATTGCCATATGTATGGGTGATAGGAAACAAGGCACATGGGCGTGCATTGCCTTCTGGATCTATTGCAGTATGGCGGAGCACTAGACCGCAATTGAAGCTTGAGTCCCACTCGGCGTCTCCTACTTGGGCTGGTGCTTCGGCTTTGGTTTTCAAATATCGGGCAACATCAGTTACACCTATCCCCCGGCCTATTGGCTTCGCTATGTTATATTCAATATCCGATGCCCCGTAATTTTTTAATGCTGCTAACAACATATTCCAAACCTTTTGGTCAAATATATAATCTGTGGCCAATATACGAACTGGTAGGTACCTACTTAATACAGAGATGGTTTTGTTGAGATAGTGCTTGCCATCCAAGAACGCAATATATTCGTGTGCCCATCTGTTGAAACTTATACTTAAGTTTAGCTTTTTTCTATCTTCTGGATTTATTTTTGATATCGCATCCTCCAAAACGTCTGTATTTGTACCGTTGGAAATGACTTCTACCTGTTCAAAGTTTTCGCAAACATATTTCAATATTCTGGAAAAATCTGGGTGAAGTGTGGCTTCACCACCTGTTATCCCTATTTCGGTCATGCCTGCCTTCTTCAAGTTTTCTAGTAAGGTTCTCAATTTTAACCATGAAATATACTTGGAATGCCGTATATCTGAATTTGAACTTCTATAGCAGTACTCACAATGTAAATTACAGGCTTCGGTGAGCTCGACTTGGATGTGGATTGGATGTATAAAATGTTCGTCACCTGTGATTTTTATAGGGTATACCTGCATGACTTTTTGTAACAAAAATTTGAATTTTGGGTAATAGTCTAAGAGCCCTTCCTCTAAGACCCTTACTGCATCATTGTTTATATAAAGCCGTTTTACTTCTCTAAATCCTTTCCCATCATTAAAATACTCTAATAGTATTCCACCGCCGACGAATTTGTGAAGTATAGGCATATTAAAACTTTTAATCAAATAGCAGAGTAGTGTTACAAAAACAACGTTGGAACTATATTTTGCCTGGCTTCAACTATATTCGCCCTTGCAAGGTTTAGTTCCACAGTATTGTCTCGACCACATGACTTTCGGTCTAAGATCTGCTATTATCTTTGGTTCTAAGTTTTTGGTAGAAGCCTGTTTCATGTCTTCTTGTTTTTCATTTGATCCAACTTTCCCCGCTTTATCCATTATATCCATTATTGCCACCACTTCGCCTGTCTTTTGTTTAAATCGTTGACTTTAAATTTTAATTGCATTCGCTGGGCTGGGCTAAAAGAGAAACATTTAAATATCTTTTTGCACTATTTTTAAATACCTCATTTTAGAAAGCTTTAAAAAGTTTTCTCATGCTTGGTGAGACAATGGCTAAGAATGCAAAATCAAAGAAGGAGGCTGAAAACAAGGAGGCAGAGGCAAAAACAGAGGAGCTTCAAGAAACGCCCAGTGAGCATGCAGAGCACTCCCATGAGCTAGGCAGTGTTACAGAGCCTTCGCCTGCAGGCGAAAGACCAAGAGTCTGCCCTAGCTGCGGCAGCACAGACATAGTCTACGATGCTGTGCGTGGCGAATACGTATGCAACAACTGCGGCCTTGTGATAGAGGCAAACGTTGTCGATACTGGGCCAGAATGGCGTGCCTTTGACGCAGACCAGAGGAACGAACGTGCAAGGACTGGTGCGCCTATCAAATACATGAAGTCCAACAAGGGGCTTGTTACCGAGATTGACATGTATAACAAGGACATTCGCGGCGCCAAGTTACCTTCAAAGCGCCAGGCTCAGCTTTACAGGATAAGGAAGTGGCACAAGCGTGCAAGCATAGCAAGTTCTAGCGAAAGAAACTATTTAGTGGCATTGCCTGAGCTCAGCAGGGTAGGCAGCTACCTTGGCTTGCCTGAGAACATAAGGGAAAGCGCAGCCCTTCTCTACAGGAAGTGCGTGAAGAACAACCTGATAAGGGGCAGGCCTATAGAGACTGTAGTCAACGCCGCCCTCTACACTGTTTGCAGGCAGGCTGGCATGCCAAGGACCCTTGACGAGATATCCCAGATTTCAGGAGTGCCAAAGAAGGAAATAGGCAGAACCTACAGGATCATAGTGCATGAGCTTGGGCTTAAGATACCACTTACCAACCCTATAAGCTACGTGCCTAGGTACGTTGCAGCGCTCAAGCTAAGCAGCGAAGTGCAGGAAAAGGCAGAAAGCCTGCTAAAGCAGGCAATGAAGAAAGGCCTTGTCAGCGGTAGAAGCCCTACAGGCGTGTGCGCAGCTGCAGTATACATAGCCAGCGCACTGGTTGGCGAGAGAAGAACTCAGAAGGAAGTTGCAGAGGTTGCAGGAGTAACAGAGGTAACAATAAGGAACCGCTACAGGGAGCTCAAGAAGGAGCTGAACATAGACGTCAACCTCTGAAGCGGTTGAATGCACAGCCTGGTTTTAATATTTCTTTTGCTTCCTTTCTTTCTTATTCTACTTTTTGGTAAAGAAGGCATAATCAGCTTGGCAAACAGCACTCTTAACTCCGCTTCGAGCCTTCAAGCAAACGCGACAATAGCAAAAGTCAAAGCGTATGTAGACATGTTGAACACAAGCGGTTACCTGGTATTTTCTCCAAACCTTACGCTGGCCTACAAGTACCTCCAGATGGCTGAAAAGGCCGAGAATACATCTCCAGAACGTGCAATAGCATATGCCCAGCTTGCATACAACGAGGCCACACGAGCCTATGCTAAGCTCGATCAATACAGGGCTGGGTCTGCAATAGTAATGCTTGCGCTCACCATAGCCTTTGCAGCGATCCTCTACCGCATAATGAAAAAACAAAAGCCTTCGGGGAAGAAGCAGAGCAGAGGCTCAAGCCCGATCCAAAGACAAAGATAAATTAACTTTTTCTGACAAGTCTAAATTGGTATTATGGCAAACGATACTAGCACAGATATAAACACGCTCACCTACCTGCAGGCGGCATATACGCAAGAATACCAGGCAGTGCTCGAAGCAATAACATCGCAGCTTGCAGCTACAGAGTCCATAGCAAAAAGCAGGGAGTTCCTTGAACACCTCCCTGAGCTTTACGGCAAAAAAACATTTGCAGCGAATGGGGTCTTGCTCTATGACACCACAATAGACAAATCTGAGAAGGTTGCTGTTTATGTCGGCGCAGGCTATTTTGTAGAGAAGGGAATAGATGAGGCAAAGGCTTTCCTAGATACGCTTGCCAAGGAGAATGACGAAACGCTCAAGCGGCTTTACGAGGAGAAGCAGCTTATAGAAAAAGAGCTTACAAAGATAGGCTACCAGATTGCCAAGTTACAGAAGGGCTGAGCTGGATGTTTGAAGGCATAAAGAACAAGCTCAAGGCTTTTGCAGAAGCTTTTGCAAAGAAGGAGGAGGCAGAGGAGAAGGAAAAGGAAGAGAAGAAGCAAGAGCTTGAGAGAAAGGAGGAAAGCAAAGAAGAAAAGACAGAGGAAAGAGAGCTAGAGCACAGGGAAGAGGCTGAGAGAGAAAAGGAAGCCAAGCAGGCTGCACAGAAAGAAAAAGAAAAGGAAAATAAGGAGAAGGAAGCCAAAGCAAAGGGGGAGGCAGATATTACTTTTAAAAGCAAAGTCAAGGGCGTATTGCTCGGCAAGGTGAGGGTAACTGAAGAGGATGTAGAGCCCTTCATAGACTCGCTGAAAATAGATCTCATAAAGTCCGATGTTGCCTACGAAGTGGCGGAGAAGCTGGCTGAGAAGATAAAATCGAACATGCTTGGCAAGGAAATCGATGCAAGGAATGCGAAAGAGGCCATGGAGGAAAGCATAAGGAAGGCGATGCTTGACATGCTGCCAAGCACAAGCATAGATTTCGTAGCCAAGGTGCTTGAGCTCCGCAAGAACGGCGTGGTGAAGATTCTTTTTCTTGGCCCAAACGGGGCAGGCAAGACCACCACAATAGCCAAGCTCGCACATATGCTCAAGCAGCACGGGCTCAACTGCGTAATTGCGGCAAGCGACACGTTCAGGGCTGCTGCGATAGAGCAGTTGGAGCATCATGCCCGCGCTTTGGGGGTAGAGCTGATAAAAGGAAAGTATGGAGCTGACCCTGCAAGCGTTGCCTTTGATGCAATCGCGCACGCAAATGCAAAAGGCCTTGACTGCGTGCTTATCGACACAGCAGGCAGGCAGGAAACAAACAAGAGCCTTCTGGAAGAGCTTAGGAAGATTGCGAGGGTTGCAAAGCCCGACTTCGTGGTGTTCGTTGGAGAGGCAATAACGGGCAACGCCCTTCTTCAGCAGATAAGGGAGTTCAACGAAGTGGTAAAGATTGACGGCATTATACTAACCAAGCTGGATTGCGATGCAAAAGGAGGCGGCTCGATTTCAGTGCTGAGCGAGGCAGGGATCCCTATTCTTTTCTTCGGCATAGGGGAGAAGCACACCGACCTAATGCCATATAGCAAGGAGTTTGTTGTAGACTCTATGCTTGGCTCTTGACTAAAGCCTTGTTGTGGACTCGCCATTGCCAATGGCGCTTGCGAATATGTGCACAAGCCTCAGTAGGCTTGTTATGTAGCTTGCAAGGCCGTGCACTTCTTCCTTTGTCGGGCCAGTTGATAGGAAGTAGAATCCTGAATCGCTGAACTTCTTAGCTTTTGTGTATATGTGCATTATTGCCTCTTTCTTTTCCTCTGCTCCTTTAGGCTTGGCAGCGTCTATTGCCCTTAGAAGCTCTTGCACATCAGGTTTCTTCCTGGTCACAGCTATGCATTCTATTCCCAAAGCCTTCTTTACTTCAAACAAGTCAATATAATTAAGCCCGCCAAGCATCATGCTCTGGGTAGTTATGAGTTTTATCTGCTTGCTAAACCTTGAAGAGCTGAGCCTGCTTATCAGCCTTTTTGTTGCATCGTTGCCATCGTGCTGTATATTAAAGGAGATTGCGCCTTCTACCATGCCAAGCTTGCCAACTGCACCAATAACGAGAACGCGCTTGTCTTTTGGCTTAAAGGAGGCGTCATCAAGGGCGAGTATCCTTATTCCGCTCTTCATGCTTATTTCTCCTTGGCCACAAGGCCTTGAAGCTCTTTGAGCTCCTTGCTAAGCTCCTCGATTGCCTTCTTGACAGCTTGCTTAGCATTCTTGTCCTTTACTACCAGCCTCGGCTTCCCTACCTGTGGATGGTCTAGCTCAACGCTGGCAAACTCAACGCCCATCTCAAAGAGCTTTGCCTTTATAAGCTCTGCAACGCTCCTGTCTATTCCCTCAAACTCAATGGCAAGTGTTTTCCCTTCATCCTGCGTTATTTTTACTTCCATTTAAACTCCTCGTTACATTTCATTATTAATTGAAATGCTGAATATTAAATAACTATTTGTGCCGAAATTTCAGCAAAGCTTTCAAGATTCGAAATTGAATTCGCTAAAGTATATAAATGTTTTTTATGCTAAAGATAAAGTTAACAAGGTGTAGTGATGGTTAGCATAAATGAGGTAAACGCCCAGCAGCTTATCAAAGCAGTTGCAAAGAAGCTCCAGGAGCAGGCAATGCCAAAGCCTAGATATGTAGGGCTTGTCAAAAGCGGTGCAGGAAAGGAGCGCGTGCCTTTGCAAGACGACTTCTGGTATGTGCGCTCGGCAGCAATTCTAAGGCAGCTTTATCTAAAGGGCCCTGTAGGCATTTCAAGGCTTAGGACCTATTTCGGGAACAGAAGAAGGCACTTGAGGATCTTCAAGCACCACCACTACAAGGCCGGTGGAAGCCTTATTACCGATTCGCTAAATGCTCTTGAGAAGCTTGGCTATGTGGCTAAAACAAAGAAGGGCAGGGCCATAACGCCAAAGGGCAGATCCCTGCTTGATAAAACCGCAAACGAGCTTGTATCTGGCTGATCAAAATGGCAAACGCTGAAGAAGGCACAGATGAGAACGAGAGGCTGCAGAAGATTCTCGCAAAGAGGTACAGGGAGCTGCAGATAGAGGAGCAGAAGAAGGCAGTCGCAAGGCAATTGCTTGAGCCTGCAGCGTATGAGCGCCTTATGAACATAAGAGTTGCCAACTACGAGCTCTACAAGCAGCTTCTGGACTTGCTTGTGGCAATGGCCCAGAACAACAAGATTGGAAGGAAGCTAAGCGAGGAGGAGTTCAAGCAGCTTCTGGTCAGGCTGACAAGCAAGCCCGAGACCACTATTCATATTCAACACAAGTAGGTGCTATTATGAGCAAGAAGTCTTTGAAAAAGAAGCTTATGCTGGGAAAGAGGCTAAAACAAAACAGAAGAATTCCAGTGCTTGCATTGCTGAGAACTCATAGGCGCATAGCGTTCAACAAGTTCCAGCGCGACTGGCGACACAGAAAGCTGAGATTGCACGTTGACTAGCGGGTGGTTGCTTGCAGTCCATGGTAGTCAATCTGGCTAGAAAGCTTAGGGTGCTTCACAAGGGAAACAGGAGAAAGAGGTCTAGCGAATACCTTAGGCAGGAGCTGGCAAGGTTTGCAAAGCTCGACAGGCGCAGCATAAAGATATCTGGTGAGGTAAACAAGGTCTTGCTCAGGGGCAAGCTTTCAGAACTTAGGAAGCTTGAGATAAACATAGAGCAGAAAGAAGGAAAGAATTTTGTAACGCTGAAAAAGCCGCCTGCTGTTGCACAGGCTCAGCAGCAAGCGAAAGCCCAGCAGGAGAATAAGGGCAAGGAAGAAGGCAAAGGAGCAAGCGTAGAGTTGCACGCAGGTTCAAAGCCTGCCAAAGAAGCAGAGAAGGAAAAGAAACAGCAGGCAGAGAGCAAAGTCAAGGCTGATGCTGCAAACAGCACTAGCATCAAGCCCAACGCCAAGCCCGAGGCCGCTGGCAAAGCTAATGCAAGACAGGCAGGCCAAGGCGAAAAGCGGCAGCCTGGTGGCAAGCAGGCAGGCGGTGCTGAAAGTAAAATTTAATTAAATTTCTAATATAAGTCTGTTATAAAACATAGTGGGATTATGGCAAAGTATGTCCTAATTTCAGACACTTCGCTAACTGCACCTTTTAGGAATTTTCCTCTTTTGCAGTTCCTACCCAGTGCCCCAAATTCTGTGCCGCCTGCGATCTATTACTTTCTTAAGGGCAAGCCTTTCCCAGCCCTTCCAAACGGCGAAGCAAAATACGCCCCTTACGCGGTGAGAAAGCTAGAAGCTGCGTTGCTAAAGAGGTTCAGGAGGGAAGACGTTGTAGTGGCGCACCAGGACCATCTTGAAAAATTCATAACTGACGATACTGAGGTTATAGGCGTGTCGACAATGGATCCCCTGGGCCTGGGTCCATTGACAATGTCATATAACGTGCTTCTTGGCCTGAAGGGCAAGCCTTGGGTGCAGGTAGAATGGGAAAAGCTGATAGAGCGCATAAACAGGGCAAGGAAAGGAAAGAAGGCAAAGCTGCTCGTTGGCGGCCCGGGTGTTTGGGATTTTACCGTAAGGCCGGAAGAGCTTGAAAATGAGGGCATAGATTACGCTTTCCAGGGCGAAGCAGATGACATTGCTCCTGATCTGTTCGAGCAGGTCGCAAGCGGCAACTTCGATTCAAACGAGTTCTTCAACGGCTACCTATTCATAGACGACAACTTCAGAAGGACCTTCATTCCGCACAGCAAGTTTATAGTTAGGAGGCAAATCTACAGGACGGCGCCGCCCATAGAGGAGATACCTGAAATTGTAAGGCCTTCCATCATGGGCCTCACTGAAGTCATGAGGGGCTGCGGCATAGGTTGCGACTTTTGTGAGGTCACTCTTAGGCCTTTAAGATACTATCCTGTTGAGAAGATAAGGAAGGAAATAGAGGTAAACGTTGCAGGAGGCATATCAAACGCATGGCTTCACAGCGATGAGATATTCGGCTATAAGCACCTCAACGCAAGGTTCGAGCCAAACGAAGACGCGCTTGTGGAGCTTTTCCAGACTGTAATGAGCATACCAGGCGTTACAAGGACAAATCCGACCCACGCAAGGATCTCAATACCTGCAGCATACCCGGAGCTTATAGAAAAGCTGTCTAAGATAATAAAGGCAGGGCCCGACAATTGGATAGGTGTACAGGTCGGCGTGGAGACAGGAAGCGACAGGCTTGCAATGAGGCACATGCCAAACAAAACCCTGCCTCTAAAGATAGGCCCGGACGGCACGTGGAAGGAGATAGTGTGGCAGGGCACTAGGAACTTCAACAAGTACTGGTGGAGGCCAGCGTTTACTGTTCAGGTAGGCCAAGCAGAGGAAACAGACGAAGACAACTGGGACACTGTGGCGTTGATAAACCAGCTCAGCAACTCATATGTTGACGGAAGGCCTTTCGAATTCACGGTTACGCCTATGCAGAACGTGCCAATGGGGCTCATAAAGAGCAGGGGCTTCACAAACTTGCAGCTTACTCAGTCGCAGCTCGCTGTTTACTATGCCAGCTACAGGCACTTGGCAAAGATGGCGCTGCGGGATGCTAAGACAGAAAGCAAGAGAAACAACCCTATAGCAAGGCTAGGCGTGTTCAGCGTAATAACTTTTGGTGGCCTTTTGGTGCTCAAGCTGATAGAGCGCTTCGCAAAGAAAAGCCACGTGGACATAGACAAGGCAAAGAGATACGGACTTGCTTCAGAAACGCAGAAGATAACTGAATATGCAGAACTAAAGCAGCTCATTTGATTTCTTCATGTCTTTGTTGCAGCCTAATTTGGCTTTTAGCTTTAAAAATTAGTATTACACTAATTTTATTAGATAGATTTAAATATTTGAAAAGCAGAAATATTAAGCATGCAGCTCACAAGGAAGGAGAAAGATTGCATTATTGCGATAAAGGAACTGAGTAGCCAGTTTCCTGCAAGGCTCGTCAATTTGGCAGAAAAGCTTGGCATAAAGCCGCCGACTGCTCTGGCGCTTGTGAGGCGCCTTAAAGAGAAAGGGCTTGTAGCTGAAAATAGGGGCAATGTTGCGCTTACTGAAAAGGGCGCAGAGGCATACAGGAACATAATGCTAGCACATAGAACCTTGGAGTATTTGCTTTGCAAGGCCGGCATATCAAAGGAGTGCGCATGCAAAGAAGCGAGCAAGATAGATTACCTTGTGGAGCCCTCGTATGCGAGAAGGCTTTGGGCTTACTTGGGCAAGCCTGCAAACTGCCCGCATGGCAAGCCCATAATAGTAAGGGCGTAGCATGAACTTGCTGCTTGTTGCAATAAATCTTTGGAATCCGCAGCATGTAACCTTTTGGCTAGCTTTGCTGCTCTCTTTTCTTCTGGGCCTTGTCCACGGGGCTACGCCGGATGAGCACACGTGGCCTATAACCTTTTCCTATGCCGTAGGCAGCTACAGCACGAAAAAAGGAATGAAAGCCGGGCTCATCTTCTCAAGCGGTTTCACGCTTCAGCGTGCGTTCCTGTCTGAGCTTGCATATTTTGCGCTAGTGGCGATTTTTACCACCTCGGTTGCTTTCGGAATAACATATGTGGCAGTAGGAATTGCCATGGCAGCTGCAGGCTACTACCTCTCAAAGCGCAGCAAGTACTTGCATTGGCATTACTTTGAGAAAATCCTGGGCCAGTGGCTTGGAGTGCATGAGAAAGGCAGCAGGCAGCAACAGGAGGAGTTTGAGCACAGGCTTAACCCGATAAATTCCACAGACGCCAAGCCAGAGCTTCGCGAGGTGCCGCTTAGGCTCGCATTTGTTCATGGCCTTATTGCTGGATTTGGCTTTGGTGCTTTTGCTCTAATACTCGTTACTGTCATGGTGCCTGCAATGCCAAATGCATGGCTTGCCTGGCTTCCTGGTGCACTCTTCGGCCTGGGTACAATGGTAATGCAGATAATCTTCGGTGCGTTCTTCGGTACATTCCTGACAAAGACAAAGAAGCTTACTCAGGAAGGCGTGGCGTTTGTCTCTAAGTACATCAGCAGGAGTGTACTTTTCTATGGCGGCATAGCGTTTGTTGTCGCTGGACTGCTTGTCCTTGCATATCCAAACATACTCAACTTTAGCATACAAACAGGCATAAAGGTCCATAACCTAGACAGCCTTGACATCGGTTTCTTCCTTGTGATCTTCGTAGTTGTGGTTATAGGAATAGCAGGCTACGTTCGCGGCATAAGGATTGCTGAGAAGCTAGGTTATGTCGCCAAGCCATCTCAATTCAAAGAAGCAAAAGGTTAACTAGCATTTTGCACATTAGACTATTGTTTAGCTAAACCATAATTTTCTTGCCAAAGCCTTTTGTAAATGGTGATAGTTTGTTCACTTGGAGTCCTGCCCCTTGACCAGCGGAAACAGTATGACCTCCTTTATCGAAGGGTTGTCGGTCAAGACCATTGCTATTCTTTCTATTGCAATGCCCATGCCTGCCGTTGGCGGCATGCCATACTCCATGGCCGCCAGGAAGTCGCGGTCGCTTGGCGGCGCTTCTTCGTCGCCCTTTTTGCGCTCAATTTCCTGCTCCTCAAACCTCTTTCTCTGCTCTATAGGATCGTTAAGCTCAGAGTAGCAATTGCCTGTCTCTATCCCGCCCATGTAGAATTCGAATCGCTCGGTGAGCTTAGGGTTTCCTCTTTTTCTTCTTGTCAGAGGGCTCATGTATACAGGGTAATCTATGACAAAAGATGGCTGCACAAGCTTAGGCTTTATGTACTTGTCTAATAGTGCATCTGCTACATGGGAAGCATTAGGTATTGATGTAGTGAGGTTTTCCTGCTTGGCAACGATCTTTGCCTTTTCATCGTCCAAGTCGGCAACATCTATGCCTGTCTGCTTCTTTATTTCATCAACCCAATAAATCCTTTGGAAAGGCTTGCCGAAATCCAGCTTTTGGCCTTGGTATGTTATTGTTTCAGTGTTGAATATGTGCTTTACCATTCCCCTGAACAGCTCCTCAGTTAGCTTCATAAAGTCCTCATAATCCTTATATGCCTGATAAAACTCTACTTGCGTAAATTCTGGGTTGTGCGTAGAGTCTATGTCTTCGTTTCTGAAATCCTTTGACACCTCGTATACCGCCTCGTATCCACCTATAATGAGCCTTTTCAGATAAAGCTCATCGGCGATTCTCAAGTACATTTTCTGGTTCAGGGCGTTCAGATGGGTTATGAAAGGCTTTGCAAATGCGCCGCCATAAGTTGGTTGAAGCACTGGTGTTTCAAACTCTATGAAGCCGTGAGAGTCAAGAAAAGACCTGATGTAGGTTAAGATCTTAGCCCTTGTTTTGAATATCTCCCTAACCTTTAAGTTGGTAATAAGGTCTAGAGTCCTGTTTCTATATCGCTCTTCCACGTCAGTAAGGCCGTGAAATTTTTCTGGAAGCGATCTGAGGTTCTTTGCGAGTATTGTGGCTTCTTTGCAGCTCACGCTTATTTCCCCTGCATTGCTTTTTGTCACAATTCCCCTGACGCCTATTATGTCTCCTCTGCCTATAGAATCAATAGTTTCTTCCATTTCCTTTGTGAGGTTATTCCTGAGTATCATTATCTGTATGTCTCCTTTCTCGTCCCGCAAATCAAAGAAGCGGACACCGCCCAAGCTTCTTATTTGCATAATCCTTCCTGCAACTGAAACCTCCTTCCCTTCGAGCTTTTCATAATTGGCTTTTATGTCAACGCTGTCATGAGTCTTGTCATACCGGTAAGGAAAATTGTCAGTTTCAGCCGAATTCGAATCTTTTGCAACGTTCATAACTCTTTTATACGATTGCAAGCTTTTTAAATGAGAAAGATTAAGGCTGAATTTATCAAAAAGATGATTGGATTATACTGCTATCTTATTGTCTAGATCTTCCTGCCAGCCGATCATAAAATTATAAGCAATTCCACAATCATCTTTATTAATTGATTTTGCAATAAAATTTTGTGAGCCTGTGAAGGAAAGAAACCTGGCATTAATAGTAATGGACACGATGCGCCTCGACGAGTTCAACAGGCTTGAGCAAAGGCACAGATTGTTCTCTTCTCTTGGCCACGCTGCCTTTGTTGAAAAATGCATAGCGCCTTCCCCTTGGACCCTGCCTTCACACGCTTCCATTTTCACCGGCCTATACCCAAGCGAGCATGGCGCTCATGAAACAAAGCGCATAAAAGCCTTGGACATTGATCACATAAAGCTTAAAATGCCAACATTTGTTTCAGAACTAAACGCGCTTGGCTACAACACCTATGCCATTTCAGCAAACCCCTACGTAACCCCTATCTATGGCTTTTCCGACTTTTCCCATTTCTATGAGGAATCCTATTTCACAGATATTTTTGGAAGCGTGGTAGAGGTATCAGACAGGCTCAAGCCGCTTGTTGCGAAGTACAGGAACCTTTACGGTACAAACCTTCTCAAGATCTCGCTGGCAGTTCTCAACAATGAGCCAGACCTTTTCCTTGAGCTTCTTGCAAGCGCTTCTCTAAGAACGCCCATAGCGGCATTGAAAAAGATAAAGGCTAAGGTTTTCGAAGGCTGGCCCATAGAGAAAGGAGGTTCAAGGATTGTAAAGAGGATAAAGCAGGAGCCGCTCGAAGAGCCGTATTTCCTTTTTGTGAACCTGATGGAAGCCCACGAGCCTTATGTGGAAAAGAAGGGCATGGACTTGAACTGGGCAACACCTTTCCTCAAGAAAGGACCCGACCAGAAGACTATAAATCTTTGGAAAAGGCTTTATGCTAAAGCGGCATCGAAGGCTTACGCCTATGCGGCAGAGATTGCCAAAACGCTTCTCAAGGGGGCTGACAACGAGACGATGGTGGTAGTGACAAGCGACCACGGCCAGGCGTTCGGCGAGCATGACTTCTTCGGCCACGGCGCTGTGCTTTACGACGAAGTTGTAAGAGTGCCGCTTGTATTACTCAGTAGCAGGCAGGTGGATAAGGTAAGACCCGGCTACTGTTCGTTGGTTAACCTCAAGGAATTTATTATGGAATATGTAGCAGGCAAAGAGTCTATGCAGAAGCTTTATTCAAAAACAGTCTATGCCCAAAGCTTTGGGGTCCCTGCCAACATAAACATAACCAATGCAATAGACATAAAGAAGCTAAGAAAATTTGATAGAAAGTCTGTGAGAAGATTCACTTACGCTTAAATATGCTTTTTCAAATTCATACTTTTGATTTGGGTTAGGTCATATTTTGCCAATGAAGCTGTCCATGCCTTTTGGCACAAGCTTAACCTTTCCGTTTTTGACCTTTTCTATGCTCACCCAAAACATGTCAAATTCACGTCCATCAAGCTCCTTGCAATGAATTCTGCCACTTTTGTAGGCAAGCTTGCTTTTCAAATCGGCCTTGTAGACAAACACTATTTCGTGATGCAACTCGCCGCCAGGATCCCTGAATATGTTTTCCAAGGTGCCAAGGCGCCTAAGATTTGCTAAGCCAATTCCCATTTCCTCCTTCGCCTCCCTCTTTACAGTGTCTGCGCTGTATTCCCCGTATTCTACGTGCCCGCCCGGAGGCCTGACCATGTCGTTTTCTCTCCTGTTGCTTAATACCTTGTGCACTAGCACCTTGTCTTTGTTTCTGACCAGGAAATAAGCCTTCACTACTATCTGGCGTTTTTCAGTCACAATATCGCATGCTCGTTTTGCTTTACTCGAGGGTTTGAAAATTTAAATAACCATCAGTTCCACTAAACCAAAAATTTTTCCTTTGTTTCTTGTTAATACAAAAACCAAGGTCTTCGGAAAAGCGGTCGCGGCATCTACTGAGAAAACTGGAGGGTCTAGCGGGCGAAGCCTGCTGACGAGGTCATCAGCGTTCGTGAATTCAATATTGCTCCAATAGTTAGCAGCATATTTAAGTTTATGCTTTTTGATTTGTTATATTATCAAATGATATTTATAAGAGCATAAAATAGAGAGAATGCATTCGTGCATACTTGCTTGCCATATGCCTGCTATACAATTTATCATAATTCCTGTATAGTCTACTATATAACTTGGACAATTTGCTATCTGCCCAGTACCTCCTCAATAGCATCAAGGCCGAAAAGGAGCACAGGCTCCTCTTTGCAAGCTTTTCCATTTTATCGGTAAAGCCGGATTTGCTGAAGAGCGCGAAGCCAAACAGGGCTGCAAGTTGACCAAAACTTTCTTAGCTTAGAAGTATTATGGTTTGTGGAGATGCAAAGCCATTCGCAGAAAGGCTTATCTAGTGCTTATATTCCAGCCCTTTTCGGCAAGAGGACCCGCACTCGATAGGCTTATAAGGGCTTCGCCCTTATGTCATATCATCATAAATATTTTATGAAGATAAATAAAGATATTCATAAGCCCCTATTCCTTAATTTGGAGCCTATTTTCAACTGCCTAACTGCACAAATTATGGACAACTACACAAATCTATAGACAAAGATTTATTTTCGCAGCAACTCTCTTTTATTTAAGGCCTCTCGCGCTGCCATTCTGACATACCCATCCTCATCATTGCTCAACTTTTCCAATACCTCTTTTGGAGTTTTTGGATTCTCTGCAACCGCTTCTCTTACACGCCACTTCTCATCCTTGCTCAACTCTACCAATATTTCTTCTGGAGTATTTTGATTCCATGCAACCACTGCCCTGACATATGGATTCTCATCCTTGCTCAACCTTTCCAATACCTCTTTTGGAGTATTTGGATTTCCTGCAACCGCTTTCCTGACATACAGATTTTCATCCTTGCTCAACTCTTTCAATATCTCTTCTGGAGTATTTGGATTTCCTGCAACCCCTTTTCTAACCTCCCAATCTTCATTCTTGCTCAACCTTTCCAATGCCTCTTTTGGAGTATTTGGATTCCATGCAACCTCCGCCCTGACACGCCAATCCTCATCCTTGCTCAACTCTGCCAATACCTCTTTTGGAGTCTTACGATTCCTTGCAACCGCTTCCCTGATCTCCAGATCTTCATCCTTGCTCAACTCTTTCAATGTCTCTTCTGGAGTATTTGGATTTCCTGCAACCGCTTCTCTTACACGCCAATGCTTATCCTTGCTCAACGCTTCCAATACCTCTTTTGGAGTTTTTGGATTTCCTGCAACCGCTGCCCTGACCTCCCACTCTTCATTCTTGCTCAACCTTTTCAATGTCTCTTCTGGAGTATTTGGATTTCCTGCAACCCTTATTCTAACCTCCAGATCTTCATTCTTGCTCAACCTTTTCAATGTCTCTTCTGGAGTATTTTGATTCTTTGCAACTCTTCTCCTAACCTCCAGATCTTCATCCTTGCTCAACCTTTCCAATACCCCTTTTGGAGTTTTTGGATTTCCTGCAACCGCTGCCCTGACATCCGAACTTCCATCCTTGCTCAACCTTTTCAATGTCTCTTCTGGAGTATTTGGATTCCCTGCAACTCCTGCTCTGACATCTGGATTCTCATCCTTGCTCAACTTTTCCAATACCTCTTTTGGAGTTTTTGGATTCCATGCAACCAGTAACCTGATATACCAATCCTCATCCTTGCTCAACTCTACCAATACCTCTTCTGGAGTTTTTGGATTCCTTACAACCGCTGCCCTGACATCACGACCATCCTTGCTCAACTCCACCAATACCTCTTTTGGAGTATTTGGATTTCCTGCAACCTCTAACCTGACACGCCAATCTCTATCCTTGCTCAACTTTTCCAATGCCTCTTCTGAAGTATTTGGATTCC
>JAGDXZ010000046.1 GCA_023270015.1 Microcaldota archaeon
GGGATATCGCAGCATTCAACTTGCACAGGAAGGAATTTTTGCAGCACATGATAGAGTTGCCGAATACGCCAACAAGCAGGTATGCACTTGAAGGAGACATAGGAGCGCCATACGGTTTGCTATTTATCGCCCCTTCTTATTATGAAAACCTGCAGGAAGTAGAAGATACATTGGCAGGGTATTTAAAAGGTACAGAAATAAAGTCCAGCGTAATCACACAGGTACTTGTCGGAGAATTAGGATACAGAAGAGTAAGTGAAAATACAACAAGACAATACCAAAGGATTCAAGAGCTAAACTCAACAGAAAATGTACAACAAAAATAAGACACAACAGATGTTAATAAAACCTTCACAGGATCCTATTAGATCTTCATAGAGACTATAAGAGACAATATAACACTACTAATAGGTAATAATCCATAATAGATAACTTAACTTCGCTACTCAAAATGGCGAAGTTAAGTAGGCAAATAAACTAGAATATATCGATATTTAAGTAAAGTAAAGAATGATCTAGTACCTAGCAAGATCGAAGAACCAGAACAACAAACCGTAACAAAAGATATAATATAGAAGAATATTATGATTACTTTTAATTAATCTAAGCTCCCTCAGATCCTCCCATCGGTTTCACCTGTATACCCCTAAAACCTTTGTATTTATAAGGCTTTCGTGCAGGCGCTGGAAATACAGTAAACAAGTATAACGTACTGCTATAGAGTAGAAATAAGAACAAGAACTGGGACTTGACAGGGGTGCAACCCTGTATACATATTACAAGCTCGTCGAGAAGAAGATAATATGGCGCACGACAATAACAATGGAAAGCCTGCCGATAAAATATAATGCTGTAATGGTGTGCAGGCAAAGGGATATCGCAGCATTCAACTTGCACAGGAAGGAATTTTTGCAGCACATGATAGAACTGCCAAACACGCCAACAAGCAGATATACGCTCGTAGGAGATATGGGGGCTCCTTATGGCCTACTATTTATCGCTCCTTCTTATACAGAGAATATTCAGGAAATTGAAGAAACACTAGGTGCGTATTTGAAGGGAACGGAGATCAGATCTAACATAATTGCGCAAGTACTAATCGGCGAGTTAGGTTATAGAAGGATAAATGAAAACACTACACTGCAATATCAAATAATAAACGAACTAAACCAACAAGAAAAATATAGAGCAATCAAAAAGTCCTAAACATTGAGAAAATCAGATAATCAGATATCTTCCATTACTAATTAATGTCCTCCAGATCCTCCCTCCATCAGTTTCACCTGTATACCCCTAAAACCTTTGTATTTATAAGGCTTTTGTGCAGGTAAGATGCATGCAGTATACAGGCACGATGAAATGATGAAGATAGGCCACCATGTATCTATTGCGCAGAGAATAGACCTCTCGTTTGACAGGGCAAGCGCGCTTGGCTACACTGCCATGCAGATATTCACCAGCAACCCAAGGCAGTGGCATGCAAAGAAGCTTGGAGAGGAAGAGGTATTGATGTTTCGCAAAAAGCAGGCTAGCACAGGCATAGAGGCTGTTGCACACATGCCTTATCTCGCGAATCTTGCAAGCAGCAACAAGGCCATATACGCGAAATCTGTGGAAATGCTAAAGGAGCAGGCAGAGAGGTGCAAAGCACTGGGAATAGGCAAGCTGGTCGTGCATGCCGGCTCGAACCCAAGCAAAAGAGAAGGAATGAA
Source organism: Microcaldota archaeon (assembly GCA_023270015.1). Classification (GTDB taxonomy): domain Archaea; phylum Micrarchaeota; class Micrarchaeia; order Micrarchaeales; family CABMGC01; genus JAGDXZ01. The sequence continues at coordinate 1,713 of JAGDXZ010000046.1, forward strand.
AAAGGTAATAGAGGCATTAAATTCCATAAGCCACGAGGGCTTGGCAATATTGCTTGAGAACGAGGCAGGGCAAAAGAACAGCATAGGCTCAAGCATAGATGACCTTGCCTTGATGCTAGAAGACGTGGAAGGAGAGAAAGGCGCTTGCATCGACACCTGCCACGCGTTTGCAGCTGGCTATGAGATAGGCAAGGAGTTTGCGCAGGAATGCAAAAAGCTTGGAATAGGGGCAATACACCTCAACGATGCTAAATATGAAAGGGGCTCTGGCAGGGACAGGCATGAAAACCTAGGCTTTGGAAAGATAGGCCTGCAAAACCTCTCCAGCTTCTTCAGTGGCTTCTCGCGAAGCGAGCTGGAGGAATTGCCAATAATCATGGAAACGCCAATGAGCACTAAGATAAGCGAAAAGGCAGAGTTCGAGTTGGCTAAAAAGACGGTGCTGAACGGCTATGAAAATAAATAGGATTGTGTGAGCTCGCTTCTAAGCGATTTGCCCACTGCCCTTGGTAATGTTTTCAAATTCGGGGCTCAGGCTTTTTGCAAATGTATGAAGTTCTTCGCTGCTCCTGTGCAAGGGCCTTTCCTTCGGATTGTTGTGGAAATTGTCGCTTTTTCCAGGCACGAAGTGCACATGCCAATGGGGAATTGTCCTGCCGGCTTCTTCGCCTACAAGCTCTATCTTGGAATAGCCATCTATTCCGTGCATTTTGTAAAACCCGGCTATGACCTTTTCGGCAAGGGCGTAATCGCTTCTCTCGGCATCTGTCAATTCAAAATAATTATTCCTGTGGGCTATAGTCATGACAAGAAAATGATACTCGTGGTCGGCATCCATTGATGCCACAATCCTGATAGTGCCTATCTTGATTATAGTGGACTTGCCTATGACCTCCTCGTTGTCGAATATGTCGTTGTACTTGACGACCCCGCCATTTGGCAAACAACCACCCAACATAATGGGCAATGGCCATATTTATGGATTTGCTTTGGCGTAACTAGGCCCTGTTTCCGGCAAGGAGCGCAAGTATGGCAGCCCTTACATACAGCAGGTTTTCTGCCTGGTCATATATCACGCTGTGCTTGCCATCCATTACCGCATCGTCTGCTTCCTGGCCCCTGAATACGGGCAGGACGTGCGTCACTATCGCGTTTTTGTCCATCACGTCCACTAGCTCCTCGGTGAGCTTCCAGTCCTTGTAATTATTGTGCATCGCTACTTCCTTTTCCTTTCCGAACTTGTCCATGCCCATGCTTACGCAGGCGTGGCTTGCCCAGCTTCTCGGAAAAACAACATTCGCGTTTTCTAGCGCGGAGCGCATGTCGTTGCTCGTTTCAAGCGAGCCGCCGCTGGCTTCTGCGTTGGCTTTTGCCTGCTCCACTATGTTGTTATCTATTTCGAATCCGGGCGGATAAGCTAGTACTACGTCCATGCCGAACTTTGTAGCAATGAGCATCTCGTCCTGCACGCTTCCCCAGCTTCTTACGTGGTCGCTGTAGGCCCATGTTATGACATACTTTTTCTTTTCGTAATGGCCGTTGAGCTTCTCGTCTATTGTAAGCATGTCTGCAATGGCCTGCGTAGGGTGGTACATGTCGTCTGCCATGTTTATCACAGGTATTTTCGCATGCTTTGCGTATTCGCGTATAACGGCGTCGCCCGCGCCATATACATAGTTTACAGCATCTTCAAGTATTCTGACGCCGAGCGCGTGACCTAGCCTCTCGTACATGTGCGCCATGTCTGCTATGCTTTCGCCTTCAGAGCCTCTTGTTGTCTTGAAGTCTATGAACTGGGCATGCCCACCAAGAAGAGTTGCAGCGGCCTCGAAGCTGGAGCGCGTCCTAGTGCTCGTGTTGTAGAAAAGCATGAAGAACGTGCGGTTCTTGAAAAGCTCCGGCACGAAGCCGGCGTATTTCATCTTCTTCACTTCTTTTGCAAAGTCAATCACAAAGCCCAGCTCTTCCCTACTCCAGTCCTGCGTCGATATAAGGTCCTTGCCCTGCAGGTCATAAGCGCTCATGCAAACACCAATTACGCTTCGATGTTAAAACATTTAAGAATGATTGCAAGGCGGTTTGCCTTGCCCGTTGGCGATTATTTGAAAGACGAAAAGATAGGTGATATTACCCACGTGCTTGCGCTTAAGCGCGGTATTTTTGCGCATTTCGCATACTGGCGCTGGAAGCGCGTATTCTTCAAAAGCCTTTCTATCGGCAAACTTGCACTGCAGAACCAGAACATGCTCATTACAGGCTCGAGCGGCAGCGGAAAGAGCAATGCCTGCAAGCTTGTGATAAGGGCGCTCGCAATGCAAGGAAGCAAGATTATAGTGCTGGATTCGCACAACGAATACATAGACCTTGCAGGCGAGATAGGGGCAATGGTGCATGATGCAAGCAAAGAGGCCATAAACGTGCTTGAAATGCAGGGAACGAGCAAGGAAAAGGCTAGCGAAATAAGCAACATGCTGAGGACAAGGCTGAGGCTTGGCTACAGGCAGTACAACGAGCTCTACAGGCTATTGCTCTATACATACCAAGTGTGCGAAAAAGCAGGCAAGCGCGCAAACATGCAAGAGCTTCTCTACTCCTTGCAGGTATTCAAGAAAAACGCAAAGCAGGCTGAGCTGGGCACATTGCAGGCGATAGAGTCAAGGCTTGCCCTTCTGGGCACATCAGCAAGGAAGGAATTGAGCATAGAGGAGCTAATGCAAGGAAGCAGCG
>JAGDXZ010000027.1 GCA_023270015.1 Microcaldota archaeon
AGCATGTCCCTTATATACAAATTGTAAGCATCGCCAATTATTCCCATTTTATCGCCTTTGTTCTTTCTAGCATTTATCTTCTTCTCATTAGCATTGCCCTTGCAGATTGCACGGTCTCGCTTGCCGAATCCCTTAGCGATGTTCCTGTAAGCTTGAGGAACACGTCGTCAAGAGTCGGCTCGTGCATGCTTATTCCATTTACCTGTATGCCGCTCGAAGTCAGTGCGTTAAGCACCTTTTGCATTGTTCTTACATGGTCGCCGCTTATGCTTACTTCTACCTTGTCCCCCGATATGCTCGGCGTTTCGCCTGTCTCCTTTTTTAGCAGCTTTGCTACTTCTTCGAGCTTCTGCCTTTCTGCAGCTATTTCTATTATGCTTCCCTTCCCTATCTTGTGCTTGAGCTCTGTCGGGGTGCCGAGCGCTATTATCTTTCCATGGTCTATTATGCCTATGCGGTTGCAAACTTCATCTGCTTCCTCAAGATACTGGGTTGTCATGAGTATGGTTACCTTGTTTTCCCTGTTTATCCTTTTTATAAGCTCCCAGACCTTTGTTCTGTTTTGTATGTCTAGCCCGGTTGTGGGCTCGTCGAGAATGAGTATCTTAGGATCGTGTATTAGCGATTTGACAGTCTCAAGCCTTCGCTTCATGCCTCCTGAGAATGTGCCGGCGTATGCCTTCTTGAAGTCCCGCAAGCCCGCAAGATCCAGCAGGAAGTCTATTCTGTCTTCTATCTCGTCCTCTGGCACGTGGTAGAGCCTTGCGAAAAGCCTGAGGTTCTGTTCGGCGGTGAGCTCGGGCTCTACTATGGTTTCCTGCATTACCAGACCTATGTCCTTCTTTACCTCGTTTGTGTGCCTGCTAAGATCCTTCCCTTCAACTATTATCTTTCCGCTTGTCGGAGTTAGAAGACCTAGGAGCATGTTTATTGTAGTGCTTTTGCCAGCGCCATTCGGCCCCAGAAGCCCAAATATCTCTCCCTTTTCTATCTTCAGGCTTATGTTGTTGACAGCTACAAAGTCTCCAAACTTCTTCGTCACGTTGCTTAATTCTATCGCATAGTCTGCCATCGCATCACTATTTCAGGAGTTTTTCTATCCTTGCGCCGATTTCCTGCAGCCTTCTTTTCCGTTTTGCTATTTCTTCTTTGTTGCCCGTTTTGAGGTCTTCCAAATAAGACACGTAGCCGTCTATTTCGTTAAGCACGTCCTCAAGATCGTGCTCATTCATGTAATACTTTTCCTCCCACGGATACACTATTTTCTTGCCGTTCTCTGTGAGCTCGTATTTGCCGTCTTTGTTTTTCTTTATTATGCGCTCTTTTGCAAGCTCGTCAAGAACCGGATACAATGAGCCGGGGCTCGGTCTCCATATGCCGAGGCTCATTTTTTCGACAGCATCCATTATTTCCATGCCGTTCTTAGGCGAATACCTTAGCATTGATATTACAATTGGCCTGAGCCAGCCTCTCTTGCCCTTTCCAAGTATCTTGAAAGCCCTCATATCGGTTAACCGATATCTATTATCCGATAAAAAATTAATAAGCCTTTCTTTTTGTTTTTTGTTTGCCGTGCATTCTTCAACAGGGTTTATATTTGTTTTAAACATTAATGGAATAGGCGCTGAGGAAATGCTCCAAACCATAGAGCGGGGAACAAAGCTCGCCATTGCCGCATTGGAAAGCAATTTTGTGCAGCTGAAATTTCCATATAAGCTTAATTTTGCAATAACGTACAGATGCCAGTCAAGGTGCGTGACCTGCAACATATGGAAGCTCAGACCGACAAACGAGCTTAGTATAAACGAGATACGCGAGTTTGCTAGCAAGAATCCCTTTTTCAAATGGGTCGGGCTTACTGGAGGCGAGCCATTTTTGCGCGAGGACATAGTAGAAATAGTCGAGGCATTCAACAAATTCTCAAAGCCCTACCTGGTTACTCTGCCGACAAATGCTCTCTGCGACCACGACATGATACTTAAGAAGCTTGGCAAAATGGCAGAGCTAAGCATACCTATGATTGTTGTGACAGTCAGCCTTGACGGCTACCGTGACTTGCACGACAAGATAAGAGGAGTGCCAGGCAACTATGACAAGGCGATAGACCTTTTCAGCAGGGTGAGGGAACTTGGAAAAGAAAAGAAAAATGTCAAGGCAGTAATCGGCTATACGATAAGCAAGTTCAATCAAGGCCAGCTTGAGAAATCTTTCGAATTGATAAAAAAAGACCTGCCTTTCGTAACTTACGGTGATTTTCACATAAATGTAGCCCAGCAAAGCAGCAACTATTACCATAATTCAATAGACATAATGCCTGACAGGGATAAAGCCATCGATGACATAAAAGTCGCAATAAAAGGAAGAGGCTTGCCTAAAAGCGCCATGGATCTTATAGAAAACAGGTTTCTAAAAGGGCTTTTGTACTTTGTAAAAAGCGGGAAAAGCCCGTTGCGCTCAAAAAGCCTTGACGCCTCGCTCTTTTTGGACAGCACAGGCAATGTTTACCCATCTATCATGTGGGACTTTAAAATAGGGAATATACGCGATACAAATTATTCCCTTAAGGAACTGTGGGAAAAGAGAGAAGTAAAAGAGATCAGGAAATTGACAAAAGAGAAAAAAGATCCTCAGGCATGGACCTCGTGCGAGGCTTACCAATCAATACTTGCTGATATAAAAAATATTCTATAATATTCTATGTTCTATAATGCAAAACAATCATAGATTATATGCAATATAGCCCGGTTTTGTTGGTTGTTTTCTGTTCGGCTTTTCTGCTTTCAGCAGCTTCATTTGCGCTTGCCTTGCAGTCTCTTTTTTATCCGCTTCCGATCGATTTTGCCGATGGCCTGCCATATTTCATCAACGCAACCACAATGTACAAAAGCTTCTCTACACAACCGTATCTGCTAACATATTATCCGCCTCTGTACTATGTCGTTTTTAACGCATTTTCTTTTATCCGTGTGAATAACGCGCCGTTTTTCTATGAGAGGCTTCTGGAGTTGATCGCAGAGCTTGCCAGCGCATTCCTTGTCTATCTGATCCTCAAAAAGGGAATGCATTCGAGCGCCTTTGTCAGCGCCCTCGGAGCATTTCTGTTTTTCTCTTTCTATCCGTTATACTATGCAGTGTCGTCTAACCCAGAACTTTTCGAGCTCTGCTTTAGCCTTTTTGCCGTGTTTCTTTTGCTCAGAAAGCCGAGGAATTATGAATATTTTGCTGGCTTATCTGTAGCAGTGGCCTTTCTGTTCAAGCAGACAGCAGCCCTTTTCTTCATTGCAATGCTTGCCTTCCTGATCATGAAGGACAAGAAAAGCGCATTGAAGTTTTTTCTAGCATTTGCAATCCTGCTAGGCATTATCTGCCTGCCACTTACCTATTACTCAGAAGGCAGGTTCTTTTTCTCTGTTTTTATCCTTCCGCTTGTTACGCCCCAATATTTTCTTGAGATTGCAAACATGCTTGTCGTGCCTCTTTTGCCTTTGTTTTTCTTGATAGTCTTTGCGCTAAGCGAGCCGATTTCAAAAGAAACATTGTTGCTGTATGTGCTTCTCTTTGTTTTGTTTCTGACTTTCGTAGACATAGCCAAATGGGGCTCTAATACCACCTACTTTGCCCCTCTTATTGCGGTTTCAAGCATGCTCGGAACAATACGTCTTAACGACCTTGTTGGCATGCAGTCCAACAAGCGCAGCAAAAATGCAGGCAATTATCCTGCAAGGCTCTTGCTTGCGCGTGCATTTGCATTGGTGCTTGTATTTTCCTTAATTGCAGACGTTTACAGCAATCCTTGCGTTATGAATGCGCAGAAAGAAAGCGAGCTTGCGGAGCTGAGAAGCCTTTCTTACTTGCAGGGCAACATACTGGTAGAAAAACCGGGTTATGCATTAATTGCTGGCAAGCCACTCGTTTTTGAGCCAAGCATGTTCTGGGTATTGCACAAAAAAGGGCTGTGGAATGATTCAGAAATATTGCAACAAATAAAAGACAGGAGCTTTTCGGCAATAGTTTTGCAACATATTTCCAGAATACTGCTGTACTACAACGATACCAAGGAATGCATTAACGAGTCATACCACTTGGTTTACAACTCGACAGCCTTTGAGGTATACGAGCCGGACTAGCTTTTGCTACAGCTTTTTAAACTCTTTATTGCAATCAATAATCATGCATTTTATTTGGCTTCTTCACTCAGCATTCGGGATCTTGCTTCTTATTTCACTAGTAATGAGCGTTTTCTCTATAGCGTACTACCTCTTCGACCTCTACTTTGTAAGG
>JAGDXZ010000001.1 GCA_023270015.1 Microcaldota archaeon
TATGAGAGCGAGGTTTGCTGCCCGCCTTCAATCCTCCCATCTCACTACGTTGTAGTGCTTTGCTATGTCAATGTTCCTTATGGGCAGCATGCCCTTTATCAGCTTCTCTATGTGGGCGTATGTTACCACTGGCCTGTCCTCCTTGAAAACCCTCTTCTGCATGCCCACCCCTTTCTCCAACGCCTCTTTCTCGTCCTCGAAGGTTTCTATGGTGAAGAACCTGTAGCTGCCGCTTGAAGGCGCGAGAAGGTTGAAGTTGTTCTGCACCTGCAGAGGCTCGCCTACGCCCATGTATATCTCCCTTGCCTTCTTTGCCCTCTGCTCTGTGCCTGGCGCGAAGGTGTAGTTGACGAACATCGCTATGGAATAGCTTATCGGCGGCTTTGTGGCTATTGCAGTGAATGCGTTTATTATACCTGCCCTTGCCAGTCTCGAAAACCTGTAGCGCACAGTGTTCTCGTTAGCTTGCAGTTTCTTTGCCAACTCCCTGTACTGGATTCTTGAATTCTTGTTGAGCTCAAGCAGGATTTGCTTGTCCAATGAGTCTAAGCCCTTTCCCGGCTCCAAGGTTTCAAGAAGGGCGTTGTCTATCGGTATGAAGCCTATGTGCATGAACGCTATCTGCGAAGGCCTGAGCTGGGGCTTGTACTCTGCAAGAGAGTACGCAAGCTCAGTTTCCCAGCGCATGTACGCACTGCCTGACTTGCTTACCGCTATTACCAGCAGGTCGAAGTCGCCCTTGGTCATTGCGACAAGCTGAGCCGTTGTGTCGTTTGCGAACTTGCTTCTCAGCACATCCTCGCTTGGCATCTTTGCGAAATTAAGCGCTATGACATGGAGCTGCCACAGGCCGAGGGCCTGGAGGTTGAGGTCAAGGGTGTAGACAAGGCCGAATTCCTTCTCCACCTGGCTAACGAGCCTGCTTGCAGTGACCCTCGAGCACTTTGCCATGCCTGCTATCTCGCTTATGCTTGCCCTCGAGTTCTCGCTCAAAGCCCTGAACACCATCTTCTTCGCAAACGAGAACTCCATATTATCATTTTCACAAAAATTTTTCAACAATATTAAACAAAATAACAATTATAAAAGCTTGTTTGCGGCATTAAAAATTGAGGACATGAAGCTAAGAAGCAAGGCGTTTTTGCTGCTTGCATTCAACATCATAGGCATTGGCATATACCCGGTAATGCTTAAGGCGGGCGCAATCTCAGAGGACGTTCTTTCTTTCATGCTTCTAGTATTCGGCATAGCGACCGCTGTGTCCTTTGCCTATTTGCTTGCTTCAAACGAGCTAGAGAACTTCAAAGGCCTGATAAAAGACAGGAAAACCTTTTACCTCCTTGCCTTTGCAGGCCTTCTTGATTATGGAATAGCTTCAGGTCTAGAAATGATTGCTTTGGTTCACCTGCCTGCTAACCTTGCGGCGATAGTGCGAAGAAGCTGGGTATTGCTCATGGTTCCTTTTCTTCCTCTTGTTCTCAAGCTCAAGGTAAACAGGTACCAGCTGTTGGGCCTTGCTCTTGGATTTGTTGCAATATACCTGGTCTTTACAAGCGGCACCTTAATAACAATAAGCTATTCTGAACTGCCTTGGCTTATGCTTCTTATCCTTACCGCTCTTTCCCTCGCTTTGGCTAATGTGCTTATTAAAAGCAGGCAGGCAAGCCTGCCTGTCGAGCTATTCCTTTTCAACGCATCTACATTTGCCTTCTATGCCCTCGCCCTGCCCGTTGCCCACTTCTTGTTAGGCTACAGGATCGTCATGAACTTCAGCATTCTTGACGTCTCAGCCATTCTCTTCCTAGGCCTGTTCACCTATTTCATAGGCACCTACTTCTACTTCTTCGCCCTCAAAGTGCTTGAGCCCACTACCATAGGAAACGCTACGCTTGCAGCTCCGTTTGTCACTTTCGGCTTCGCCTTCCTTGTCTTCCACGAGCAGGTATATGCCTACTACCTTCTGCTTGCCGCCCTGATAATTGCAGGCGTGGTAATACAGGAGAAGGCGCCCAAGAAAACCTTGTTAAGGAGCAAAAACGAATTCAAGAACCTGCTTTTTGACATAAGTGGCGCCTTCGCCGAAAGCAAAAGCGAAGTTGTAAATGCATATTTCTCTGGCAGCGGAAGGGCCCTTGCAATGCCGATTGACGCTGAGCTTGGGGAGAGCGCCAAAGATGTCATGGACAAGGTGGCAAGCCAATACGGCTGCATTGTCTTCGACCTGAAGAAGCCTGTGCACGGAATCGGCGAAAAGGAGGTGGAGTTTATAAAAGATGTGCTGGGAATAAGCGAAGGCCAAGTAGGGAAGTCTGTGCTTATAGGCATAGGCAAACCTGAAAGCATAGAGAGCGCCTTCAAGGACCTTTCAGAGGCGCTTGATTTACAAAATCACAAAATTTTTAACAAAAATTGAAATAAAAACAACTTAATAAATATCTGAAAAACAACAAATATTATCGTGTGTTGAGCACAAGAGGTCCCACCACACCCACCACCGCTTGTGCTTCTTCTTTTTAATCCTGCAATACCTCTACTTTGAACTCTTTGAAATGCTTCTTTATAAACAGAAAATCCTTGTCTTTAGTGTAAAGCTTTAGCCCATGGACGATCGCAGAGGCAGCGATGTAGACATCGTTATCGCTAATTGTTATGCCGTTTATTTTCAAAGTGGAGAAAATTTCTGCGGCTTTTAGCACTACTGCGTTGTCTATCCCTATTACCTCGAACGAATTTTCCAGGAGTAGCTTGTTTTCTTCCTTCCTGCTCTTGTACCTTACAAACTCGTATATGCTTACTATCGACAGGCCCTGGGCTCGTTCAAGAAGGTCAAGATGCCTTCTGTGATCGATTGCGTCGATTAGCACAGTAGTATCTAGAATATACTTCTCGGCCATCCATATCGCTTCCTATCCTCAAGCAATTCCTCTGCGCTTGACTTTTTCTCATTTTTGTTGAGCTGCATAAGCTTCTTTATTGATATTTTCTTAAGCAAAAGCTTGTATTGCACAAGAAGCCTTTTGAGCGCGTCGTCCATATTGCGTGCTTCTAGCTCCTCCTTGAGCCTTACAAGCTCCTTGTATGTTTCCGGCGACACTGCAATTGTCTTCATATTACAAATTTATAAGTTTATAAATAAAAATGTTGCCATTAAAGCTTAGTTTACAAAACCACAAAAATTAATGCAAAAATTGAAATAAAAACAATCATATATAAATCTGGATCTGCACAATACATATTGCTTATTTTGGTGCAAAGCCCACCACCCACCACCGCTTTGCCCTTTTTCTTTTTTCTCTTTTCTCTTTCGGAAACCTATTTTTATTTGCATGTTCAAAAGACAAGCATGCAAGAGCACAATTATGACGATTGGCGAGCGGCAGGTGCGCTGTCATACAAGGCAATAAACTTCGCAAAGGGCCTTGCAAAGCCAGGCGCCAAGCTCATCGACATAGCAAAAGCAGTAGAGGAGTTTGTCAAGGAGAATGGCCAAACATCTGCGTTTCCAATAAACCTCTCAATAAACGAGGCTGCAGCTCACTATACCCCAGGCTTCAACGATGCCATTGCGCTTGATGAGAAAAGCCTGCTAAAGATAGATTACGGCACTAAGAAGGGAACAGGTGCCGGGGACTGCGCAGTGAGCGTTGACCTTACTGGCGAATATGGCAAGCTTGTTGAGGCCAGCGAGCAGGCCTTGCAGAATGCGCTTAGCCTTGTAAAGGCAGGCAGGAAGGTCAGGGAGATAGGAAAGGAGATAGAAAGGACCATCAAGTCCTTTTCGGAAGACTTCAACCCAATAAGGAACCTCGGCGGGCACGGCATAACAGAAACCGACTTGCACGCTGATATTTTCATACCCAATTTTGACAACGGCGATGAAACGGAGCTTGAGGAGGGGCAGATTGCTGCAATAGAGCCGTTTGTAACAACAGGAGAAGGGTACGTAGTAGATGGAGACATTGTGGAAATATTCTCCTTCATGCCTAACGGCTCTTTGCCTAGATCGCAAGAAGCCAGAGACCTTGCTTCCTATATCTATTCGAATTTTTCGACTTATCCTTTTGCAATGAGATGGATTGTAGAACATGTTGGTTCGGAATTCAAGGCCAAAAAGGCGATTAACGAGCTTCTCGCCGCTGGGATGCTCGAGCCTTTCCCTGTGCTTGTTGAAAGGAGCAAGGGGGTTGTGGCGCAAACAGAAGCCGCGTTTATTGTAGAAAAGGACTCCTGCGAAGTGATTAC
>JAGDXZ010000039.1 GCA_023270015.1 Microcaldota archaeon
ATCATCTTTTTTAGATATCTATTATAGATATATCTAATTCAGATATATAAACCTTTGCTTTTTGCTCTGCTTTGCTTAAAATGTGTGCATTCATTCGAATACTGGAAATATGTCGAAAGGTATTTTCTTTTTCTGTGACTCCTCGGAAATAAGTGCTGAGTAGGCAGGCCTGTGCAAATACTTGTCTACGAATTTCCTTGCGTGCGCATAATCTCCTGCTGCCTCTATGTCAAGGTATTGCTTGAGCAGGCTTGCGTGTGCAGCCTTGAATTTTTCGAAGTCTATGATTATATGCTCTGATTTTTCCTTGAATGCTCCTCTTTCTTCTAGGAAGTTGTAGGACATTGCAGCGCCAGCTGCGTGTGCTTCTTGCAGGTCGTTGCGAAGCGACCTTATGAGCATCATGTAATACGCCTTTATGTACTCTTCTTCCAGTTCTTTTTCAATTACGCCCTTGTTCATGAGCCAGAGCGCGCAGTAAAGGCCAGAGGCATCTGCCTTTGCTTCCTCTATCTGACTGTACAAATCTCTTAACGCCTCTCCTACGCTTATCCTGCCTTCGGGCTTTAGCAGCATGCCAGGGCCCATGCCGTGGGAGAGCTCGTGAAAGAGCACAAGGTTGAAGCTTGCATCTAGCAGCGCCTTTTTCTTCTGCTCTTCCTCAAAAACCAAATCTGCAAGCCTAGCCACTATTTTCTCGAACTTGTAATCCATTATGTTCTTTAGCAGTATCTTCTTGCTGCCATAAGCTTCTCTTATCGTGTCGTCATTGGGCAGGTTGAAAGCAGAGGTGGTATAGCCCGCATTGGCATTGCCTGCTGCAAACACTTCGTTCACCACCGAGATTGGCGATTCTTGTGACTTTCTTTTGAACTTGTATGCCTTGCTTATTGGCATAGACAAATCTATGGCTTTAAGATATTTGGTAAAAAGCATCAGCTGCTTGCTTTTCTCAATATCCTTTATGCCTATGTATGATTCGAAAGCTGCTTTATAGCCAAGAAGCATGTCGTCATAAACTTCATACGGGCCTATTGTAGGCTCAATTGTGCTGTCGAGCCTTAGCCAGAGAATGTCCGACTTTGCATAATCGTTGCTTTTGAAGGCTGCAGCCCTCGCTTTCAGGAATTTCTTCAAAGACTTGTTGCTTGTAGCGCTTGCCGCTTCATCGAGCTTTTCGCTAGCTTCTCTAAGCTCTTCCTCGTATGCTTCGCTGTATTTTACAGCAACAAGCTTGTCAGCTTTTCTCCTGACGAGCGTATAATAGCTCTTTAGCTCCGCAGCTTCGGCTTTGTGCTTCTCAACATATGCTTCGAACTCTTCCTTTGTCATGTCCTTAGGATAGTACTCCGCTCCCTTTGGCCTTTGCTCGCTGCAGAGCACAGGCTCGTTGCCGCGCATTCTGTCCCAAGGCCCTTTGTTCCACATGAAAAAGTCAAGAGCAAGCATGTCTTTTTTGCTTTTAAGCTGCTCGAGGAGCTCCAGATTTTTGTCGTATACTTGCTTGAGATATGCCCTGTCTATCGCCTTGCTTGCTTCTACAAGCAGATCAAGCACCTGCTCGTCTTCCCTGCTCATGTTTTGGTGTATTGGTATTTTGATCTTTGCAAGCTTGCCGAGCGAAGCCCTGATTTTTGCTTTTTGCATGTGCCTATATTGCATGCATTATTTATAAAACATTTCACGCAAGCCAAGCACAGGTTGCTGCTAAGCAAAGACGTGCTTGAATTCGGCAAAGTGCCAATAGTCCCTGTGTCAGTTTTTCTTGCGTTTCTCTGAATTTTCCTTGCCAAACACAAGCCTGTAGCCGATGCCGCTTGCGAACTGGAAGAGGCCTCCGATAAAGAGAGGAATAGGCAAAGCGATATCCATAAGGTAGCCTGCCGCGCCGGAGCTCAGCTGCGCAGCCCTTGTAGCAACGCCCTGTACACTCGAAGCAGTGCCATAATCCTCGTTGCTTATGCCTCTTATGTTTACGTTTGTCCTGCTTGGATTTCCAAAGCCGGAGATTGCCGCTCTTAGAAGCCAGAATATTGCTGCTATTACAAATGTGGGCGAAAATGCCATTGCTACAAGCAGAAGGCCGCTGAAGATTCTTGTTTGTGCGGCTATTGCTAATGAGCCGAACTTGCGGGCAAACCTGAAAGATAGGTAAAGGCCTAGTGCAGTTGTTAAGTAGACAATTGTGAACAATGCGCCTATCTCTACAGAGTCTACGTGGTACATGAGCTTTAGCCACAAAGGTAAAAGCGGCGCAACAAGGCCCATGCCTATGCCTCCAAGAGAGTTTACGGTTATGACCTTGCCAAGGTATTTCCAGCTCTGCTTTGTCATTATCTTTGTTGTCTTGCGCTCTTTAGGCAATTCTTTGAGCATGCTTATGAAAGCAAGAGAAATGCCTATAAGAACCGCAGCAAGGGCAAACAAGTACCTGTAAGCCAGCAGCAAGCCGACCGCTTTGCCAAGCGGCGAAACGAGCGCAAACAGAATGCTGCCGCCAATTGCTGAAACAGACGCAGTTAAGTTGATTACTGAGTACTTTCTTACGCGCTCAGTCTCGTCTCTGTAGTTGTTTGCTATGAAGGCGCTTGATCCTGGAGAGAACGAGCCTCGCATGCTTCCTGCCCCTCCGCTTAGTCCAGCGAGCATCATGCCAAGCACTATCAAGGGCAGTTTTGCCGAAAACGCGATGAGCGCCACACCGGCAAAGGTTACTGCCTCGCCTATCATCAGCTCCATCTTGAATCCTTTCCTATCTCCTATGTAGCCATAAAGCAAGGTGATGAATATTGTGAAGAGCATGACAAGCGCGGCAACGAGGCCTATTCCTATCAGGCTTATGTGCAATGCGTCGAGATACAGCGAAAAGGCCAGGCCGATGTAGATAAGCCCTATGCTTCTAAGAACCCTTGAGTAAAGCAGGTATTTGAAAGTCTTGTCTACGTCTTCTTTCGTAACCATAAAATCATCATATCTATAATAGATATCTAATTCAGATATTTAAGCATTTCTGCAGATATGCTGATTAGTATGCTACGCTAACTTATATTGTATAGTGCGCTGCTTTTCACTTTTCACTGTTTCTCAGTACCTGCCAAAACCAATTATCGCCTTTAAACGGATTGCCAATTAAAACAAGCAAGCCAATGATCTCTCCAGGGCTTATGTGCAGTGCAATATATTCTTCCTCACCGTAGCTGTTTCTGCCGTTTCTTATTATTCTTTCGCCAAGCTTGTCTGGCTCAAGCCCTTTTGCCTGCTGCAAGTCTAGCACTTGGCTTTTTTGCGCTTTTACAACATAAACTACAGGAGCATATCCTTCTTTATCAATCAGCTCGGCCATCTTGCCATAAAACTGATTCGAAGGCGTGCCGTCTTCCTCTGTATACATTCCAATTTCCAGTCCTTTTCTTATTTCCAAAGAGCTCAAAGAAGCCATCAATGCAATTTTAGGATTTGAAGTAAGGGATATGAAAGGAGTCAGGGTTATTGTTGTCGGCGTGCCATTGTTCCAGACTGTGGTAATATTTCCTTGCATGTGGCGCTCAGCCAGCTCCTCAATTTTCCCTTCGCGAAGCATTGCTTCAAGTTCTTTGGCAATAGTAACAAACGACAAGGCTCGCGAGACAAGCCCTTTTTCTCTAAGCCGCCCAGCCATCTCTTCCTTTGTCTCTTTTGCCATTTCGCCCCTATAAAGCAGCAAGCATTCAGGATCTTGCACAGCAAACGCTTTAAGCGCCTTTTCTCCCGCTTCTGCTATATCCTCAAGTGCATTTGCCCTGCCTGCGCTCTGTGCACTTTGTTCTGCCTGCATAACAGATATGCCAATAATAGAAAAAGAAGCCAAGGCGTAAATATCTTGCCTGTTACGTTGAATCATGTTCGGCCACAAGGAAAAGAAAGCGCCTGTTCAATCGCAACCTATCGAGAGGAAAGCAGAAGCCATAGAAGAGCTCTCTGATCCTAAAGCAATCAAAGATTACCTAACATCAGGGGCCACTATAGTAATATACAAAAATTCGAGCAGTTCGGAAGTTAGGATCATAAACGTCAAAAGTTTCAGCGTGAGAAGCGATCTAATTCCTGAGGTTGAAAGGCTCATTGTCGAGAACGGGTTTGCAAAGAGCCCAATGACGGCTTCAAACGTAGAAATGTATTCAAAACCTGAAAAGAGGCAGTGATCATTGCTTCCAGTACTTCTTTGTCCTTACGAAGTTCTTCTGCGCGACAAGCAGGTCTATGAAAAGCTCCCTGTATGTTTTCCTTAGCATTTTGAGTATGCGCGCGGCAGTTGCAAGACCTATGCCGTAAGTCGAAAGAGCCACAAGAGCCCTGTTCCCATAAGCCTCTACAAGGCTTGCCTCTTTCATCATATTGTCAAATTCTTCCTGCTCCTTTTCGCTCAGCTGCTTGCCCTGTTTCTTCTTCTGCCATATCCCCAGCCTTGCGTCGCTGTATGTGCAAAGCATCGGGCTCTTGCACCTCTCGCACAATATCCTAGAATCATTGCCTTTTATCTCGTGCTCGAACACAAAGCCGCAATAAGTGCAGAGCAGCTCGACCTTCTTTCCTATTACCTCTTTTTCCAGGTCGTTTATTTCGCTTTCGCTGTGCGTCTCGACAAGCAGCTCAGCATAAGCATAATTTGCCTTTAGCAGCTCCCTGCCAAAGGGCGATAATCCCGTTTCGCTCTGTATTTTTATGTGGCCGCTTTTGAGCCCGTTTAGAAACTCAACAGCAGTTTCTTTGTCAAAATAGTTCTGCAGCAAATCACGTTTTGTTTCGTAGTATATTGGGGTTTCCTTGTAGAAATTGAGAAGCCTCTGCGCCATTGTCTTGGTTATCGTAGCCTTCTTGTCGACGATTCCCGCGAGCTTGGCCGTTTGCACAAACTTGTACCTAAACAAGTCAGAGCTCGTAAGATAAGCGTCGCCGTTCAGGAGCTGCAGCAGGCCGCCGCTCTTTAGAAACTTTGCAACATCTGGCTTTGTGATAGAGTTGGCATAGTGCACAAATAGCGCATAAGGCGTTGCGCTGACTCTTATCTGGGTGTTCGCAGCTATAGACATGGCGTATGCAAGAAGCCTTGCCAAGAGCTCATTGGCCGGCCTGCCGAGCGGCGTGTAGGCTATTGAGTATTCTTCTTCGTTTTCTACTATTACTTTTTCCTCGCTAGGCACAAAGTATTTGGCTTGCTCTTTTTCAAGCTTTTCAATTTCGGAAAAGGCGTCGGCACTGAGAAGCTCCTTGTATTGTGAAACGCCCTTCTGCATGAGCTCGAAGACTTTCTTTGCAGTGTTGCGAGTTACCGGAATATCTTCGCCTTCCCAGTCTGGTATTGCAGCCTCTATTTCCCTGCTCTGCTCTACTTGCACAACGTCCTTGTCTATGCTTATAACCCGCCAAGGCATGCCTTTTGTTATGAACACTGTGCCTTCATCCAAGTAGTTTGACACGAAGCTTTCGTCAAGCGTTGCTATGATCTTGTTTGAAGCAATGTCCTTTACTATGTATTTTGCTATTTCAGGTATGACGCTTATGTTGGCATAGAAGTACTTTCTTGTCTGCAGGCTTTGCCTCAGCTTTTCGCCGTCTGTCCTTACGAGCTTCTGCTCCGCTGCAAAATCAGCAATGCTCTTGAAAGCATCAAATGAAAGCCCTGAATACGGGGCAGATCTTTTTATTATTTCATAGGCCTTCTTCAAAGGCATTTCGCCGTACTCGAGCGCCATCGCGCACAATTGGTTTATCAGCACATCTGCCGCATTTTCCTGCATGCCCTGCCTTTCCAGCTCGCCAGACTTGGCCTGCAGAAGTATTGCAAGAGACTCTATGGCGTCGATAGCGTTTGCAACTATTATCCTGCCTTTTGCAGTTTCATGCTCCCTGTGGCCTCCCCTGCCTATGCGCTGAACAAGCCGTGTAACCTGCTTGGGCGAGCCGTACTGTATTACCAGGTCTATTGAGCCGATGTCTATGCCAAGCTCTAGGGAGCTTGTTGCTATGATGCTTTTCAGCCTGCCTGCTTTGAATGCTTCCTCTACGCTTATTCTTTCGCCTTTGTCAAGGGAGCTATGGTGCACGCCTATTCCGCCGAACGGCTCGAGCCTGTCAAGGTAAATGAGCTTGTTTCCGAGAGACTCTACAACCTGCCTTGTGTTTGCAAAAATTAGCGTAGATTTCGAGCCTTTTACAAGCTCGGAGATCCGCTCTATCCTTGCAAGCGCCTGGGCGTTGAGGTTGAACTGCTCCATGAACTGCTTCAGCTCGTGCTCAGGCTTCTGCGGCATTTCTATGCCTATTTCGAGCTCCTTTTCCGATTCTGCCTGCACAACCTTCGCATTGTCGGCATAGGAAGCAAAAAGCCACTTACTGACCTGTTCGACGTTGCCCACTGTGGCGCTTATGCCGACTCTTTGGAACCTGCCGGCAAGCTCTGCAAGCCTTTCAAGCGCAACAGCCAATTGCGTGCCCCGCTTGTTGGCGAATAGCTCATGCACCTCGTCTACTATTACTGTGCTCACACTGCTCAGGGCGCTTCTAAGCCTCTTTGAAAGGAACAGGTTTTGGAGGCTTTCCGGAGTGGTTATGAGAAAAGTTGGCGGGTTTGCAGCCTGCTTCTGCCTCTCTGTTTGCGTTGTGTCTCCATGCCTGACTGCGATCTCAACTCCTGTTTCTTTTGCGAGCCATTCAAGCCTTTTTAGCAGGTCGCGATTTAGCGCCCTTAGCGGCGTTATGTAAATTACGTTTATGCCCTGCTTTTTGCCAAGCCTGAGCCTGTTCAAAACAGGAAGCACAGCGGCCTCTGTCTTTCCGCTGCCAGTAGCCGCTATGATAAGGCAGTCGCTGCCTGATTCAACTACAGGCATTGCGGCCTTTTGGATAAGGGTGAAGCTTCCATACTTGCTTAGAAAAAGATCGTATACGCTTTTTTCTTGCATGTTCATCCTATTGGAATGTATGCGGTGCCGTTCACCTGCCTTGTAGAGTTGTTGACTGTGTAATTGAGAACAAGCTGCAAGCCAAGATTGAGAGCGATTCCGCTCATCTTTGCCCCGGACTCGTAGCATGTTGCGTTTATGCCTATGGTGCTGTTGCTTTGTATAGTTTCGTTAAGCGTTTGAGGAATGGCCTTTGGAGACATGTAGCAAGACACAGAATTTAGCCTTGCGGCGCTTCCAAGGTTCCTAAGCCTGAATCCGAGCGTGCCGTTTGTCCATGTTACATTAGAGCACGCAAAAGTGGAGTTGAACGAGCATGTGTTCTTTATGCCAGAAACAAATGCCAGATAGCTGCCCTTTATGCCATAGCCCTTTATCGTCTTTATGTTTATCGGCACCTGGTCCATTATCAAAGACGTGTTGACAAGCGAATACACTGAAGCATTGTAGCTGTTTATGTAAGCAGTTGTTCTTATCAGCGAGCTGCCGTTTACAATGTGTGTTGTGCTTACAGGAAACACGTATTCGCTGCAGTAGCTTTCATTTCCAAGCGTGTTTATAAGGCCGTAGCACACGTTGCTCGAGTTTTTGCTAACGTTGTTTGATACTGTCGCATACATAAGGGTCCTGTTTGCGAACAAAGCGAAGTCGCCAGAAATTTCGCCAGAGCTGCCAACAAATGAGTAATTGCCTATGTTTGTGGCATTTGCCATGGTTTTGTTGTAGAAGCTTGCAAGCCTTATGCTTGTAATTTTGCTCGTGTTGAGCTCTGACAAGCATGTGCCGTTGCCCATGTAGCCAAGGATCTTTATCCAGCCGCGCGAATAGTAGCTGCACAGAGTCGTGTTGCCGCCAAGGCTTACAAACGTTATGTTGATGCCGTTCCTCGTTATGTTTTCTGACTTCATGCCTGTTATCACAGCAGCTGTGTTTGTCATGTTAGGAGAGACATAGCCTTGAAGCCAAATGGCGTATGCTTGGCTGCCGTTCTTATACTGCGCGCTTGCCGAGGCGATTTCCCTTATATAGTATATTACATAGCCCAGCACAGCATTTAGAAAGCTGTTTATCCTGCTGTTTGGTGTAAGGCCAATTTTGAGGCCGTATGTTGAATTGAGATAGCTTGCAAAAACATATGCTCCTGAATCTAGCTTTATCACGCTCTGGTTTACTGTGTTGCCCGCTGGCAGCAACGAATAAGGCGTTGCGTTTTCTGCAGGTGACACATATGCAGTGGCGCTTGTCTGCGCGGTCGCCCTGTCCGCTATGTTGTAAAGCCTGCCTGGGTCTGCTACTGCCTGTATCGTGTAAGTGCCAGGGTATGCGGGCGTGTAGTTGTACAAGATTGTGAGCTCCTTGCCAGTAGGCAGCGTGATGTGGTAAAGCATGTTGAAAGTGTTGTTGACGTATATGCCTATGCTCATGTTTTTTATAGCCGCGTTGCCGTTGTTTAACACAGTTATCGGCACTTCGATGGTTTGGTAAGGATAAGCATGAATAAGGCCTGCGTTTGTGCTCAGCCTTATGCTTATCATCGGCTGATAGAGGAACCTTATTGCTAAAGCTATTCCTATTATTGCGATTATTGCAAGTATCCAGAAGTAAATTTCATTTTTCATTAGGCTCACCAGATATTTTGCTCTTGCTCTTGAGCTCGCCTATTGCTTGATTTATCCTTTGTGTTATGTCTTTATAGTCCTGCTCGAATATGCTGCCAAAAACGTTAGCAGGGTCGAACCTGTCTCCCTGGCTTGGCGGCCTGAAGTAGAACTTGCCGTGCGTGTTCTCTATCAAGCCCATTTTCTTCATCCTGAGCAGGTGGTATCTGAGTGTTTTCTCATTTATCTGCTCCCAGTTTGAGCTTATGTATTCCTTGAGCTCTTCAGCGCTCGGGTCCCTCTGCTTTATGAACTGGAAGTTGACCAATGCATCAAGCACAGCCACCGCGCTCTGCCTCGATTCTCCTTGGTTTATTATGCCAAGGGTGAGAGCAAGCCATCTGGCTATTGCCCTGCGCGTTTCCAGCACCGTGCTGTCGAGCCTTAGTTTCCTAAGCGTCATCTCCTTTTCGACAAGCTCAGCTTCGTTCAGCATAAACAAGCCTATGCAAAATTATTAGCAAAAATAAATATAAAAGACAAATGCAGAAGCCTTGCTCGATTTGTAGACAAGCTGTAAATAGCTTGTTTTTCAACATTTCTCAATCTACATGCTGGGAATTCTAGGAAAAAGGGCAAGAGAAGCAAAGGAAGAGGCTAAGCAAGAACTGCCTATCGAGCCAAACAGCCTTGTAGCCAATGGTATAAAAGAAGCCAGCCCTGATGATATAGCCAAGGTCATAGCTGCAACAAAGGCAGAGGAAGTAGAAATTCTTGACGAAGAGCAATCGCGTTTGCTAAAGGGCTTGCAGCGCGGCGGTTCTGATCCCTATGAGGTAAGGCTTATCCGACGGGACACGCAAAGCTTTGCAATAAGCGGCGCTTCGCTGGCTTCTCTGCTTTCGCTGCTTAGCGAGCAGGGTTTCGTAAAAGATGAAGGAATAACAGCAGAAGGCGTGCAGATATTCAGAATGAAAAAGCAAAACTAAAATCCTGTTTCTTTTTTTGCACCTGCCAGATACCTTTTTATTTTTAGAATCCTAACTTTAGTTAGGTTTTTGAATGCCGGAAGACGAAAATGACATCGAGAAGCTGCTCGGCGACTATCAGGCTATTCAGGAGCAGATGAAGTCTTTCGCTTCGCTGCTTGACCAGCTGCAGAGCCAAAAAGAGGAAATAGAAAAGGCAAAGGAAGAGGTAACCAACTCGACAGGCAAGGTCTACATAAGCGTCGGCGGGGTGCTTGTGGAGACAACAAAGGAAAAGTCTCTTTCTGATCTTAGCAGCAAAGCAGAGCTTACGGAGCTGAGAATAAGCACTACAACTAAGCAGTACAACGAGCTCAAGAGCAAGGAGAAGCAGCTTAGCGAGAAGATAACGCAGCTGTATAAGCAGGGCGGCGGGGAAAGCGAGTAATTGGCTGATTTCTTGACCGATTTCATTTCCTTCGACAAGCTTGTAGAGCTCATAAAGCGTTACGCGCAGCAAGACGTCCTGCTAACATTCCATTCGATAGGCGATCGCGACGCTGTGGGCTCGGCTGTTGCCTTGTCTGAGTACTTGCCCAATTCAATAGTGGCGATGCCAGATTTTCTTACAAACAACGCAAGAAAAATGCTTGCTTCTGTGGGCTACGACAAGAAGATAAGCGCGAAGTTCACGCAGACAAGCGCTGTAATAGTTACCGATGCCGACAACACAGAGGTTCTCGGCCCATTTGCAAAGGAGCTTGCAGGTTACACGGGAGAGGTTCTTTTCATAGACCACCATCTCAGGGCAGAGGGCCTTGACACGGAACTGCCCAATGCTTCTGCAGTTTATGTTTTCAGCGACGAATCTTTCAACTCAACGTGCAGCATAGTGTACGCCTTGCTGGAAAGGCTTGGAGCAAAAGTTGGCAAAGAAGCTGCCACACTTCTCGTAAACGGCATGATTGCAGACTCTGCAGATTTGCAGAATGCAAGCGCGACAACTTTCTTGCAGCTTTCGAAGCTTTTCGAAATAGCAGGCACAACCTATTCTGCAATTCAGGAAGAATACCATTCTAATATACCTCTTGCCAACAGGTTCATGACACTGCAAGATGTCAAGCGGGCAAGCGTTGAAAATACTGGCAAGTACTTGATTGTTTTTGGAAAGGCCACAGAGCATGCTAACGTAGCTGCAGATACGGCAATGAACATGGGCGCTGATGCTGCAGTTTTCTGGGCTGTAACCGAGTCAGAAGCCTCAATTTCCGGCAGGCTGAGGTCGCCGCTTGATAGCAAGCTCGGCATACACCTTGGCATATACATGCGAGACATAGCTAAACTGCTTGACGGCACTGGCGGTGGCCACGCGTGCGCTGCAGGCGCCTACGGTCCAGAAAAGGACAAGGTAGAAGAAGCGGCAATGCAAATAGTAAACAGGCTAAGGGAAAAGATGAAATAATAAAAGAACCACAATCGGCATTGAGCCGTTTTTATCTTCTCTTTTTAGGCAACTAGCAAGCTAATAAATGTTGAACGAGCAATAAGATCATGAAGCTTGCAATCGTCTCTGATTTTCATCTTGGCTATGAGCGCTTCAGGAGCGACGCCTTTAGCCAGGCTCACGAGGCCCTGACCAAGGCTGCAGAGCAGTCCGACGCCATGCTTGTGCCAGGAGACATATTCGACAACAGGGCTCCAAAGCCAGATGTCCTTGCTGAAGGCCTAAGCCTTTTCAGAGAGCTTTCGAGCAGGAAGTGGAATGCCGAAATAGAGCAAGTAACTGGCATGTCAAAAGCGTATACAAATGCCCCTATAGTGGTAATACCTGGAACGCACGAGCGCAGGGCCGTTGGCGAGGAAAACCCGATAAGCCTGCTCAGCCTTGCGGGCTTCGTTGTAGACGCCAGCGACTCGGTAGCAATAATAAAGAAAGGCAACGAGCGTGTCGCTGTGCGCGGCATAGGCGGCATAGCCGAGGAGAGGCTAAGGGATTACCTCAAGACAGCAGAGTTCAAGACTGTTCCCGGCGCGTTCAACATACTTATGTTCCACCAGTCGATCTACGAGCTTATGCCTTTCAGCAAGGATTTCATCCACTTCGATGAGCTGCCCGAAGGCTACGACCTCTACGTAGACGGCCACATACACAATAGAGTAGAAGCAAAGGTGCATGGCAAGCCTTTCATAATACCAGGCAGCACAGTGCTCACGCAGCTCAAGGAGACTGAGCAGGAAAGCAAGGGCTTCTACATTTACGACACTGAAACAGGCGAGGCAAGGTTCCAAAGCATAAACTCAAGGAGGTTTGTAGTGGTGAAGGTAAGCGTAGAAGGAAAGGAGCCTAGCGAAATAACGAGCGAAATCTCAGAGCGGGTTGCAAAAGAAGCAGGGAAAGGCGACATGCCAATAGTGCAGGTTTCGCTTTCTGGCAGCCTGAAACAGGGTTTCAAGCCCGGCGACCTTAGCTTCTCGCAAATTGTCAAGGATTTCGAAGGAAAGGCGATTGTGGAAATATCAGGATCAGGCATAGAGGAAGCAAGTGCGATAGCAGGAGCATTCAAGCAGGGCATGCTCGAAGGCCTGCCAGTAAAGGATTACGGCACCAGCCTGTTTATCGAGAAGCTCAAGCAAGCCGGTTATTCTCTGAGTATATCGCCAACTGCTTTGTTCGACATACTTAGCGGCGAAAGCAAAGACAAGGCAGTGAGGGCCGCGCTCGACAAGCTGCTTCAAGGAGACTAAGCGAAGCCGGCTAAAACGCAGCAGCAAGCATGTTTTGTTTTTAGCCAAGCAATACTGCGCTTTATAATTATTTATCATGCAATATTACTTATCGATATTATGCTTTCGCTTCCAAGAGGAACGCGCGACTATGCCTTAGACGAGGCAATGCTTCTTAACAATCTGGCAAGCAAGGCTGAAGCAGTGTTCAGGCGCTTCGGCTTTTCTCCTTTGATCACTCCTGTAATTGAAACGAACGAGGTGCTCGGTGCAAAAACATATGGCGACGAGCTTAGCAAAGAGGTATTCGGCATTGCCAATGAAGATTCCAGCCTTCGCTACGACTTCACTGTGCCGTTGTCAAGGTATATGGCTCAAAACAAGGATTTGAGCCTGCCGTTTAAGCGATATCAGATAGGCCCTATTTGGAGAAAGGACGAGCCTCAGTTCATGAGGCTCAGGGAGTTTTGGCAGGCCGACGTGGACATTGTAGGCAGCTCTGAAGTTGGAAGCGACGCAGAGGCTTTAGCCGCAACAGCAATAGCGTTGAATGAAATGGGCCTGTCGCAGTATACTATCAAGCTGAATAGCAGGGTCCTGCTTAACAGCATTCTTGACATGTTCAAAATAGAAAAAAGCAAGTCGCTTCAGGTTTTAAGGCTGATAGACAAGCTTTACAAGCTTGGTGCTGACCAAACAATCGCTTCGCTAGAACAGCTAGGCATAGACTCAAAGACTGCAGAGTCTGTAATTTCTTTTGTAAGTTCTGGCGACTTGGAAAGCAAGAAAAAAGCACTTGCCGCTTCTTCGCCTGTTGCAAAGGCAGAGCTGGAAAAGGTAGATGTGCTGATGAAGCTTGTAAAAAGCTACGGGCCTGAATGCGGCATGGAGCTTGACTTGTCGCTTGTAAGGGGCTTTGACTATTATACCGGCTTCATCTGGGAATTTGTTGTCGAAAAGGAAGGCAAGCGATTGCCTTCATTGGGTGGCGGCGGAAGGTACGACAACCTAATAGGCCTGCTTTCAGGAAAGGGCAAAAGCTTGCCGGCTACTGGCTCTTCGATAGGCATTAGCAGAGCCTTTGATTTGCTTTACGAAAAGACAGGCGTGAAGACATATTCAAAGGCTTTCATAGCATATGTGAGCGATTCGCAGTTCGGCTATGCGCTTGACTTTGCAAACAAGCTGCGCGAAGAAGGCATAAATACTGATTTAAACGTTTCAAAAAGGTCGCTGTCTAAGCAGCTCGAATACGCAGCTTCGCTAGGCATACCTTTCGTTGTGATAATAGGCGATGAGGAGCTTAAGCAGGGCAAGGTAAGGATAAGGGACATGTCTACCGGTTCTGAGGAGCTTCTCGACCAAGAATCTGCTATAGAAAAATTGAAGGTGTAAAAATGCCAAAATCAGAAGTTGAAGAGCTTACTGAAAAGACTATTTCGAACGGCGGCCTGCTTGCAAGGCTTTACTTCGACATGCAGAGCGAGAAGCAAGAGGACTTGCAGCCGCTTATGGCCGATTTGATAAACAACAGGCTTCTCAAAACACCAGGGGTTGTGTACTGCTACGGCAGCATAGAGCCGCCAATAAAGATAGAGCAGGACAACGTGTACTCGACAAGCGCTGAGCTTACAGTTCTTTTCCAAAACGTTACAGCATTGCTGAATGTCGCTTTCATGTTCGCGCCTGCAGGCATAGAGGTAATAAGGCCGGAGAAAGAGTACCGCATTCCAATAGCAGATTTGCAGTCTGCTGTGCTCGATGCAGCCCAAATTTCGGCAAACTATTCTCAATACATTCTAAGCAAGGTGCTAAGCCCTGAAGACTTCGCCAAGATACAGAGCGACCTCAAGAGAAGGGAAGAGCTTGGCAAGAGGTTGCTTGAAAAGAGAGAAAAAGATCAAAAAGGCAATGAGCAAGGCAAATAGCACTGCTATTTCTTCAATTGTGCGTGTGCACTTGCAAGCTCTTGGCCCGCTTCTGCCGCAAGCAAATTGAGCTCTCCAGCTAGCACGGCGCTTGCTATAAGCTCCGCAAACGCGCGCTTTGTCCTGCCCTCATCGTCTCCCTCACCGTAGACCCCGCTGGCCTTGAGCAGTTCCTTGGCCGTTTCCCTGTGAGTGCCGCCGCCATAGGTTCCTATTTCAAGTGCGGGCAAGTATACCGAACAGTACAAGCTGCCATCTTCAAGCGCCTTCGCGTCGTCAAACGCGTTTACTCCATCGACTATCTGCGCAACATCCTGGCCGTATGCGATGAAAGCTGCTGCAAGTATGTTTGCCACATGGGCGTTGTGGGCAAGTGAGCCAGCAAGGCTAGAGCCCATGTAGTTCTTGACGTAGTTGAGCTCTTCTATGGTCTTTGCATCTGCTTTGAAGTATTCCTGCAAGGCTTCTTTGGTTATCACAGCTTCTGCCACCACCGAGATGCCCCTGCCTTTTATTATGTTTATTGCTGAAGGCTTCTTGTCTGCACACATGTTGCCGCTTTCGCTCACAAGCTTAGCATTTACTCCGCGTTTTGAAAGTTCCTCTATAAGCTGCTTGGTCGTAGCAGTGGCTGCGATAGTTACCATGTTCATTCCCATTGCTGCCTTTGTATCTGCCGAGTAGCGCAGGTAGAGAAGCCTGCCGGTAGAAAAGGCGTCTACATTTAGCAGGTTGAGCCTGCTGTTGCTTTTTGCAAATGCCTGCCTTAGCATTGCTATACCCTCTGCAGAGTTGACATAGCGCATCGCCTCTGCTGTGTTTTTCAAAGAGCCTGTATCGATAGCAACGCTTCTTGTCATCCCGTTGCTCAATATCTTCGCAGTAGACCCGCCGCTCTTGTTTATAGCGCTTGCTCCCCTGTTGACTCCGGCAACAAGCTTGCCTTCTGTAGTAGCAAGGAAGAACGGGTATTTGCCTTTGGCGTATTCGCCGTTTACCTTAAGCTCTACCAGGCCCACAGGAACCTGCACGGCGCCTATTGCATTTTCTATGTTTCTTTTGCTTGCATCTGAAAAATCGATAGAGTGCTTTGAAACATGCTCAAGTTGCGTGTGCGAAATGCGCTCAACGTACTTCCTTCTTATCTCCACAGCAAGAGAAGCGTCTTGCACAAGTTCGTCTACTTTATATGGCTTTATCTCTCCGGCTATAATTTTTTCAACGATCTCGTCTATCTGCTTTGCTTCCATAAAACCAAGTAAAATTAACCGGCAGTTATTAAATTGTTTGTTCGGGCATGCGATATTAAGCGAATTTTCTAAAGGCTTTAAAATATTCGTTTTTCATATCTTTTGTGACTAAAGGATTGAACAATAGCAAAGCGTCAATTTTTCCATACTGGTTCTTGCTATTTGCCATAGGCTTTGCTTGGTTTGTACCGGCTTCGCTCGTTCCTGTGCTTGTAAAGCAATTCAACGTTGGATTGGGCAGCATACTCCTTGCAGTTTCAGCATTCGGCTATGCAGTAGCCGCGCTGGGTCTTCTTGCAGGCTATGTCTCTGCAAAATTCACGATAAAAACTTCTTTGTATGCATCTGCAGCAATAACTTTACTAGGGCTTATAGGCAGGGCCTCTGCGCCAAATTATCCAACATTCATAATAATGGACTTTTTCGCTGCAATAGGCTTTCCTTTTGCCTTATCGCCGGTTGGCAATGTTTGTGAGTCACTCTACAAGGAAAAGGCGCACACCGCTGTTGGCATAAGCGTAGGCGCACTGTTTCTGGGAATGGCATTCGGATCATTATTTGGTCCTAGCCTGCTATCAGTATTTGGAATTTCAGGCGCGCTCTGGTCCACTGCTTTGCTTGCTGCCGTTGCATCAATTTGGGTCTTTTTCGGGATAAAAGGTGCATATTACAAAGGGCAGTCTCTAAAGGGTGCTTTTGCATGGGGCATGCTCAAGAACTGGTACATAGGAATAGCAGTGGCAGCGATAGCAGTGACATTTGGCAGCATACCCGCTACTGTGCTTTCCTTGCACAATGTCGCTAACGCTTTGGAAATGGGCGGACTTCTGGGTGGCATTTTATACATAGGCTCTTCTTTTGGCGCCATTGCGCTTCCTCTTTTGTTTGAACGGCACAACGCCATTAGGCTTGGAGTGATAGCTACAGGCGTGCTGACTTTCCTCAGCACCATAGCAATGGCATGGGGCCTTGGCTATACGGCTGACCTTGCGCTTATAGCAAGCGGCCTATTCTTCTTCGGCTTCTTCGGGAACGGCGGTTTATGGTCATTGGCTTTGAGCACTACTGCAAACTATGTCAATGATCCTGCGCGTGCTGGCTTTGCAACAGCTATGTTCACTGCAATTGCCAATCTCGGTGTTGGAGTAATTCCTGTTTACCTTGGCGTTGAATTTGGCAGCATTTCAACCATAGGCACAGGAGTCGCAATAGTAATTGGTGCAGGATTGGTATCTATGATTCTTGCGCCTTTGCTAAAGGCGAGCAAGAAAAAGTAATGCGGCAGGACTTGCATTGCTACCTTAGCGCGTCAGCAAGCACTTCAGAAATGTCAACTTTTGCGTATTTGTTGTTTATCGTGTTTGTTGTTATGATCTCATTCGCTCCTGCTTCTTTTATCTTCTTGTCAGCCTCATCAAGGAACAGGCCGTGCACAGCCATTACGTATATTTCCTTTGCATTGTGGCGCCTAAGCACGTTCGCAGCGTTTACTACTGTGCCGCCTGTCGCTATCATGTCGTCTATTATTATTGCCGTTTTGCCAGCAAGATTGTCAGCGATGTCTTTTGTAGTTATTTCGCCAGTTATTCTGTCTCTTTCCTTGTCAAGCGCTATTGCCTTCTCTGCTCCTATTTCGCTTGCAAACGCCCTTGCCCTTTCGATGCCTCCTTCGTCAGGCGACACCACAACTATGCTTTTGCTTTTTGCCTTTATGATTTCCTTGGCGTAATGCGCAAGCAGAGGCATTGCCGACACGTCTTTCAAACTGGCAGCAAACTGCTCTTTTGCCTCTTCGCTGTGTATGTTCACTGTTATTACTTCTTCCACAATTCCTTTCATTAGCTCTGATAGCTCGCGTATTGTAACAAGCTCGCCAGGCAGAAAGGCCCTGTCTTGCCTTGCGTATGCCAAATAAGGAAGCACAGCATGAATGCTTGCGCCATTGTCTTTTAGCGCCCTTGAAAGCACCAGAAACTCTAGCACTTTCTCAGGAGGATTGGGAAAGAGCCTTGCAACCAGCATCACGCTTTGGCCTGCGTGCGTGCTTTGAAGGGTAAGCTTGCTTTCGTTGTCTTTGAAAACGGTTATTTTTGCAGTATCTTTGTCTATGTCAAATGGCACGCGCAAGCTCTTTGCAATGCTAATTGCCAGATCCTCTGAGCCTTCAAGCGCGACAACAGCGCCGTATGCCTGTTTCTCCACGCTAAGATTTCGCAGTGCATTTTAAAAAGCAGTGCCCGCTTTTGCTTTTACGATATTCGTCATTTTTCAAATTGATTAAAAAAGTATATTAATCCCCTTTTGCTCATTCTGCTCGAGTATATGAATACTTATTTCATAAAACTTGGAGGAAGCGTAATCACAGACACAAGCAAGCCTTACACTGCAAACATATCTAGGATAAGGAGCATATTGGGCAGGATAAAAGAGGCTCAGGCTAAAGGCAGAATGAAGGTTCTGATAGGCCACGGCGGCGGCTCTTTTCCGCACATTCCAGCGCACAAATACAAGGTCAACGACGGTCTAGTTCACAAGTTCAGCTGGAAAGGCGCGTCTATAACCCATTACATCGCAGAAGAGCTTAACAGGATTGTCGTCAACGAGGGGCTTAAGCTCGGCCTCAAGGTCTTTTCCTTCGTGCCTTCGAGTTTTGCGTTGTGGCACGACGGCCTGCCTCAGAGCGGCTACGCAGAAAACATAAAAGAGGCTCTGAACAGGGGCTTTGTGCCTGTAGTCTACGGTGATGCAGTCTTCGATTCGCGCAAAGGGGTTACTATTGCTTCTACAGAAAACGTATTCAGCTTTTTATCGAGATGGATAAGGCCCAGCAGGGTTATCCTTGCGACAGACGTCGACGGAGTTTTTGACAAGGATCCAAAGAGCAACAAAGACGCAAAGCTGATAAAAGTAATAGACAGCACTAACATAGACAAGGTGCTTAATGGAGCAAGCGGGTCTCACAAGATAGACGTAACTGGAGGCATGGCTTCAAAGCTTGCAACCCTTTACCAGATAGTAAAGCAGAACGATTCAATGGGAATAATAGTCAACGGGCTGAAGAGCCAGGCTCTTGCAATGGCCCTCAAGAGAAACATAGACGAGGAATCAGGCTATTTCACAGTAGTCAAGCCATGATTCGTTTTTCGTAGGCGCTGTTTAACAGCAAGGGCAGCTAGCACTTGCTATGGGCAAAGGACCACATGCTCAGGCGCCGACTTTTCTCAGGCAGAGAAAACGACAAGAAGCCAGAGGACTGCACGATTGAAAATCATGCTGTTTTTTTAAATTTAAGCTTGTAATAGAACAATAGAGCGGCCGGTCTATGAGAAAAGCACTGTTTGTGCCAGTTTTCATAATTGCAATGTTGGCAATGTTCGGAATGGCGAATGCGACAAATACAAGTTTTCCATTAATTGGAACTGTTACAGGTACTAGCATAACAAGCACTGCAGGCAATACTGTTTCTAACACCATAATAGATGTCGGGCAATTAACTGTAATTACTATAAATTATGAAGGATTGCTATCCGGAGGTACCCCTCCTTACTCTGCAAACTTCCTATTTGCAGGTCCAAATAGTATAAGTGGCAATACCATAACTATAAATGGCATAGCCACAGGAAACTACATTACGCTTGTCGCAAACTGGCTCACACAAAATTCTCTAACACTCTGGATTTCGCAAAACTCACTGACACCAACCCCGCTAAGTGTGTCTGCTTCTGGAACAAACACGATCTATGGTACATGGACTTTTAATGCTGTAATTTCTGACGGGACAAATACCTTAACGACAACTAGCATTCCACCGGTAACAGTCGACCCTGCGCCAACTGCAAATACCCTGCTCCCGAGCAATACTGTGCTTGACTCTGGACAGTATGTAACCTACAATGTGGTGATAAACGGCGGCACCCTGCCGATAACGGCAAACCTCGTGCTTGTCAGCAACACAATGCCTCTGCAGATAAATGGCGCAAACGCAGTTCCAGGCACAACATATAACACCATTGTGCTTTCCGGCAGCGGAAGCCCTGTGTCTAACATTATAACGTTCAACTCTTTGGAATTGACTGCTTCGAGCAACGGCATTGTTACGTTCAACGTAATTGCGGTTGACAGCGCAAGCACACCTGTAACATTCAATTCAGTTACTAACGCGATTACAGTCAACCCTGCGCCATACATAACGCTGACTGTAACGCCGGCAAACAGCCTGATGTACGGCAAGGCGTTTACTGTCAACTCAGTAATAAACGGCGGAACTGGCAATTTTGCAGTCTACTGGTTTGTCAATGGCAATGCGCTGCCGTCGAATTCCATTACAGTAATATCAGCAAATACTCAGACCTCTAATACAATGACTCTTGCAGCAAACGGAATATACAACTATATAGTAGAGGCCAACGACATAGGGACCAGCAGCGTTTACAGCATGGAAGCAGCAAATACTGTGCTGATATATATCAACAACACACTTGCGGCTTCGCTGACAGGAAACCCGGGCACAGCATACTACCAGCAGCCTGTAGCAATAACCTTCACAGGCACACCCACAATAAACAACCAGTCGCCATGGGAGCTGTATGTAAACGGCGCGCTATACGGCAAGACTGCATCTAAGATAACTTGGAGCGAGAATGATGCGAACGTCGGCACTTACTCTTTCCTGTTCGAAAACCCGGGCAACAACAACTACACAAGCAAAAGCATAAGCACGTCGCTCAGCATAATCTACATGCCTTCAGGCGTCAGCGGCGTGAGCACAACTACTGTACCAACAACCACTGTAACTACAACAACGCCTACCACAACAGTAGTTCCTGTGACAACAGTGTCAATAACAGGCTCCTCGGGCAGCATTAGCAAGGTTGTCTCTGCCACGTCGCCATTAGCAGTAAACTTTGCCAACGAACAGGCGACAATCTACGTCAGCACGCCATCAAGCGCGCCTGCGCCTGTAACTGTATATGTGGCAAACGCAACAAGCACAGCACCAAAACCTCCTGCAAATTACACGTTGGTAAAGGCACTAAACCTAAGCATAAAGACAAACGTAAGCGTTAGCGCTAACGTAAGCATGACATATCCGTGCAGCATGCCGGCATCGAGCGTAGCGCCTTTTGTTTATGAGAACGGCACATGGGTCCAGATAACGCATTATAGCGTTAATCCAGCAACCTGCGCAATAAGCTTTGCAGTGCCAAGTGACCCGCTTGTAGGCATATTGTCCAAGACAGTGACAACGACTACTACTGTGCCAACAACTTCTGTGCCCACGACCAGCACAGTACCAACAACTACTGTTTTGCCAACACCGCCACTACCACCGACACCACCAAACCACACCGGATTAATCATAGCAATAATAGTAGTGGTGGTGATCATAATAGTAATTGCAGCATACTACTCCTCAAAGAGCAAACACAGAAGACACTGATTGTTTTATTCTTTTCTTATCTTTTTCTGCTAAGATAGTTATCTTTTCAATTTTGAATGCGCCTCTGCCAACTCCCTGCCGGCTTCTGCAGCTAGAAGGTTGAGTTCGCCGGCGAGCACGCCACTTGCTATGAGCTCTGCCAAAGCATATTTGCTATTGCCCGTTTCGTCTCCCTCTCCATAAACTCCGCTTGCCATTAGCAGCTCCTTGGCAGTCTCCCTGTGCGTGCCGCCACCATAGGTGCCTATTTCCAATGCAGGCAAATACACAGCAATGTAGAGATCTCCGTTTTCTAAGGCTTTTACATCATCAACTGAGTTTACGGCATCGACAATCTGGGCGACATCCTGGCCATAGGCTATGAAGCTTGCTGCAAGCACATTCGCGGCATGGGCATTGTGTGCTATTGAGCCTGCAAGGCTTGAGCCAATGTAGTTCTTTGCATAATTCAACTGCTCTATTTCCTTGCTGCCTACCTTAAAATATGCTTTTAGAACATCTGCCTTGACCGCTGCCTCTGCAACCACTGAAACACCCCTGCCCCTTATCATGTTGATTGCTGACGGCTTCTTGTCCACACACATATTTCCGCTTTCACTCAAGAACTTTGCATTTATGCCCTGCTTTGCTAGGTTTTCTACAAGCTTTTCAGTTGCGTAGGTAGAGGCTATGGTTAGCATGTTCATTCCCATTGCCGCCTTTGTGTCTGCCACATAGCGCACGAACAGAAGCCTGCCTGTGGTGTAAAGCTCGGCATCGAGCAGGTCTATCCTCTTGTTTGACTCTTTGAACGCATTCCTCAAAAGCTCTGAGCCTTCTTTTGATCGTATGTATGCCATCGCTTTTGCAGAATTTGCTGCTGAGCCTGTGTCCAAAATAACGCTTCTTGACATTCCTTTTCCTATTATTTTGGTCCTTGCACCCCCGCTCTTGTTTATTGCACTTGCGCCCCTATTTACGCCAGCTACAAGCTTGCCTTCAGTAGTAGCCAAAAACAGCAATGCACGGTCATTGTTCAGGTAATCGCCATGAACGCTAAGCTCGACAAAGCCCACAGGCAGCTGCACAGACCCTATTGCATTTTCAATGTTCCTTTTGCTCGCATCCGCAAAGTCTATTGAGGAATTGGCTACATGGAGTAGTTTTGTGCCAGCTATCTGCTCTACGTATTTCCTTCTTGTGGCCACGGCCTCTTCTGGAGGCAGGTATGCATCAAGCTCATGGGGCTTGAGCTCCTTTTTCAACAATTTTTCAAGATAGTCCATGAAGTAAAAACAGTCCAAGGCTATTTATAGTTTGGCAGGGCGTATGCTATAAAGCGAACTAGCTGCTAAGAAGGTTCTTTGCGCCTTTGAAAGAAACCTTAAGTTCCTGGCATTTGAAGCCTGCAGATTCCAATGCGGTCTTGAGATTTGCACTGTTTATAGCAATGGCCATTCCTCCACCGCCTCCGCCGCTAAGCTTGGCGCCTGGCGAGCCTTTTTCCTTGGCTATCGCTATTGCTTTGTCCAGCCCTTCGCTCGAAACACCAAGCCTTGCCAGGTATTCCTGGTTTTCATACATTAGCCTGCCTACTTCTGCCACGTTGCCCTCCTCCAAGCTTTTTATCCCTCTTTTAGTGCAGCCCTCTATTTTATCAAATATCTGCTCGACACCCTTCTTGTCCTGCTGGTATAGTTCCGCTACGTGGCCAACGGTTTCTGCCGTGCTTTTCTTAGGCCCTGTGTCTATGGCGATGAGATTAAGGTTTGTAGATATGTCAAGCCTTCTTGCCCCTTCTTTCTGCGAATATGATACAAAGCCGCCAAAATACGATGTGGGTATGTCTATCTTGCCTGCACCCTCGCTTTTGTGCATTACAATCTCGCTTGTCCTCGCCGCCTCTATTATGCCCCTATCCTTTTCGCCGCCGGCAAGAAGGGCGGTAGCAATTGCTGTAGCAATCGCTGCGCTGCTTCCGAAACCCTTCTGCATTGGTATCTGAGAGCTAAGCCTTATTCTCTTGCCCTCTATACCATATTCAGCATATATAACGGCAAGCATAGTAGCAAAAGGAAGCTGACCGAGGCCAGAGTTGCTTGCCAAGTAATCAGCTATGCTTTTCCTGGACATAAAGGACTCGTATAGGCCTAGAAGCTGTCTGCCGGTAAAGCTTTGCCTCTTGGCAAGGTCTTCAAGCACAAGCTCTATGCCTGATTCTATTTCAGTAACCTCCGCCTGGGCGTATAAGTCTACCGCTACTGCCAAAGAAAGCCTACCGTAAACAACTGCATGCTCGCCAAAGAGCTTTACAGTAGCAGGGGCACTTGCTTTCATTTTCTCCTCATCAATCGCATAATATGAAGTTAGCCTTAGCCTTTCCTTGCAACGCCTATTTGACCTTTTCCTTTTCTTCAGGTTTAGACTCTTCTACCGCCGTCTCGGCTTTAAGCCTTTTGTTATAGTTGTCAATAATAGCGGTAAGGCAATCTAGTTTTGCCTCTATCCTTATAAGCGCCTCTTTTACCTTCTCTGCCTCCTCTTTTGCCTTATCTGCCTCCTCTTTTGCTATAGGCGCCTCTTCTATCTTCCCTTCTTCTTTTTTCTCTTCAGCCATTCCCTCACTGCTTATAATAAGTGATGTCAACCTTTTAAATACGACTTGTAGATGCAGAGGTATTTAGAAATGTGTCTCACCGAGCACAGCTCCTTTTTATCTAGTAGAATGCTGCATTCGGAGAGCTTGCAAAAGCGAAGAATATAAGAAAGTAAACATGCAAAGGAATATTGTGGTTTCTTGATAGACAGGCAGAAGGTAGTATTAGTAGACGAACACGACAATGAAGTAGGTATAGAAGACAAGCTCGAGGCCCACAAAAACGGCGGCAAACTTCACAGGGCGTTTTCCATATTCGTGTTCAATTCCAAAGGAGAAACTATGCTGCAGAAAAGGGCTGAGGGAAAGTACCACTCAGCCGGGAAATGGAGCAACACATGCTGCTCGCATCCTGCACCTGGTGAAGCAGTAATGGAAGCGGCGCACAGGAGGCTTAAGGAAGAGATGGGTTTTGATTGCAGCATGCAAGAAAAATTCTCATTCATCTACAAGGCAGATGTTGGCAACGGCCTAACGGAATGGGAATACGACCACGTAATCTTTGGCAAATATGAAGGCAAGCCAAACATAAACAAAGAGGAGGCTTCTGCATATAAGTGGGTAAGCCTGGACTCGCTGAAAAAGGATGTCGAAGAACATCCGGAAAACTACACGCCTTGGCTTAGGATATGCTTGGACAGGGTTATAGAGGAATTTGAAAAAGGTGATTGATTGCAAGAAAAAGGTATAAGGTTAAGGTATGGAGAAGCAAACAAAAGATATCTAGGAAAAGAGGTTAAGGATGTTAAGCTGAAGGCGGGGATGAGCGTAGAGGAGCTTATAGAGGCAATGCGCTATATTGGCGGCTTTTCGGCACAGCACATGGTAACCGGGGTTGACATACTCAAGGAAATGATTGCTGACAAGGACTCTTTCAATTTCCTTTCCTTTCCAGCAGATGTGGTTGCAACAGGCTTGAGGGGAGTGCTTGCTAGTGCAGTAAAGTACTTCGACGCTATAATAACCACGGGCGGCATGTTTGACCACGATATTGCCAGAGCTTTTGGCGGCAAATACAGGCTTGGCACGTTCTATGCCGACGATGCAGAGCTGCACAAGGCAAATATATACAGGCTTGGAAACGTTTTTATAGGACAGAAGGACTACGGCCTCGTAGTGGAAAAAAAGTTCTACGAGATCATGAACGATGTTTATGCATCAAACAAGAAAAACACCTACACTGCTTCAGAACTGGCATTCGAATTTGGGAAAAGGATAAATGACGAAGGCTCCATACTTAGGCAGGCATACCTTCACAAAGTGCCCATATTCTGCCCGGGCATACTTGATGGTGCTTTTGGCACTCATCTTGCCATTTATTCCCAAAACCATGATTTCAAGCTTGACCTAGTCAAGGATGAGCTTGCTTTGAGCAATATTGTATTTGATAACAAAGTAACAGGCGCATTTATGATAGGCGGTGGCATAAGCAAGCACCATGTTATATGGTGGAACCAGTTCAAAGGGGGTTTGGATTATGCTGTTTATGTCACTACTGCAACACAGTTTGATGGCAGCCTATCAGGAGCCAGGCTTACAGAAGCAGTTTCATGGGGAAAAGTAAAAGAAAGGGCCAAGTATGTGACTATAGACGGGGATGCTACAATAGTAGTGCCTGTGATGTTTGCAGCTGCAAGGCTGGTGTGATATGAAAGGCCAAAGGCCAAACATAGTGTTCCTGCTTCTTGATACGGTTAGAGCCGACTATCTTCGCGCCTATGGCGGCAATGTGCGCATGCCTTTTCTTGAGCATCTTGCAAGGAAGGGCGTATTGTATGAAAGGGCCATAGCGCCTAGCACCTACACTGCACCATCGCACGCATCCTTATTCCTCAACAAACGCACCTTGGGCATAAAGGCGTTCAGGGAAAGCCCCCTCAAGAACCTTGACGAAAAGATAGACCCATTTGTAGAAAAGGTCAAGTACATTCCAAGAAGGGAAATCACGCTTGCTGCAAAGCTCAACTACCTAGGCTACAGCACTGCGGTATTTTCAAACAATCCTTTCCTTAGCCAAGGAACTGGCTTGACAAACGGCTTCGAGCATGTGAAAAACTTGTGGATAGAGGAAAAGCTAAAGAAAAGCATGCTTTCCAGCTTCGAGCTCAGGCTTGTGGCCAACAAGACGCTTAGAAACATGCTCATAAAGCTGCCATACGCCATCTCGCTCTTGCTTACGAAAAAACACCTTGACGCAGTGTACCTTGACCTAAAAAGGAAGCTTGACAAGCATTTCGCAATAAGGTACGGCTTCTACAAGCTTGATGCTGGTGCTAAGAAAACTAACAAGGCGATAGAGGACTATGCCAGAAATGCAGGTAGTGCTAGCAAGTTCATCTTCGTAAACTACATGGAGGGCCACGAAGGATATCCCACAAACCTGATAACAAAGAGGTATGTAGACCAAGAAAAATGGCTTTACCTTGCCGGCCTTATAGATGGAAAAGACATTGGCATAATAAAGGAGGCATATGCAAGGAGGCTGGGCTATTTAGATGATCAAATAAGCAGGTTATTTGGCACATTGAAAGAAACGGGTATACTTGACAACGCTGTGGTAATAATAGCAAGCGACCACGGCCAAGCGTTTATGGAGCATGGGCTAATGTACCACAACATGTTTCCTTTTGAAGAGCTTGTGCATGTGCCGCTGATCTCTGCGCGCTTCATAAATGGCAAGCAGGTAACAAGCGGCGAGGTGGTAAGCAAGCCTGTTAGCCTGACTGCACTGCATGAGTCTATACTCAACATAGCAAACGGCACCGCTGACGAGGTAAACGGAAAGCTCAGAAGAGACAACTTTGTGATATCAGACCATGTGGGCATAACTGAATTTTGGGACCTAAAGTTTCTCAAGCTTCTCAGGCGCAGATCTTCTTATGCTGATAAGATCTACAGAACAAAGCTCTTCCTTAACAAATTTGCTACTGCTGTTTACTATCGAAATTTCAAGCTGATCGTTTACAAGGATAAAAAGGCTGAAATGTATGATTTAAAAGAGGATCCTGAAGAAAAAGTAAACATCATAAGCAGCTACAGAGGGCTTGCTTTGAAAATGGCAAACGCTGCAAAAGCGATATAGATTTGGTGGGTTTAATGACAACATACCATATTACTTCTGAGAGTGTTACCGAAGGTCATCCTGACAAGGTTGCTGACTTGGTTTCGGATTCTGTGCTAGATGCGTACCTTAGGCAGGACCCATTTGCACATGTTGACTGCGAAACATTGATAATGCAGGGAATAGTGGTAGTAACTGGCCAAATAACCTCTACCGCGAACGTCGATATTGCAAAAGTGGTTAGAAATACACTCAAGGAAATAGGCCTTGACAACGCAAAAGACGGCCTTGACTGGGCTACCTGCGGGGTTGTAGTGTCGGTAGAGAAGCAATCGCCAGACATAGCCATGGGCGTAGATGAGAAGAAAGGCGAGGAGCTTGGGGCCGGAGATCAGGGCTTTGTGTTCGGCTATGCTTGCAATGAAACCCCTCAGCTTATGCCTTTGCCTACCGTGCTCGCCCACGCGTTGACAAGAAGATTAACAGAGTGCAGGAAAAAGGGCATAATTCCTTATCTCAGACCCGATGGCAAGTCCCAAGTAACAGTGGAGTACGTCGATGGAAAGCCAAAAAGGATAAGCGCAATAGTAGTAGCAGCACAGCATTCGGAGAGCGCTAAGATAGAGCAGGTAAGAAGAGATATTATGAAACACGTTATAGGTGCAGTGATACCAAAGGAGCTTATCGACAAAAACACCAAAATAATAATAAACGGCACTGGCAGGTTTGTAATAGGAGGAACTTTGGCAGACTCAGGCCTTACGGGCAGAAAGACAGTTGTTGATGCCTACGGCGGTGTTGGCAAATCAGGCGGTGGATGCTTTAGCGGCAAAGACCCTACAAAAGTAGACAGGTCTGGCGCATATTATGCAAGGTATATAGCAAAGAACATCGTAGCTGCTGGGCTGGCTGAAAAGTGCGAAGTGCAGGTTGCATATGCGATAGGCATACCGGAGCCTGTTGGCTTCTATGTTACTTCTCTAGGTACTGGAAAAGTGCCCGATGACAGGCTGGCTGAGATTGTAAGGGAAAACTTTGACATGAGGCCTGCTTCAATCATAAAGGAGCTTAAGCTTAGAAGACCGATATACAAAGCCACAGCGGCTTATGGCCATTTTGGCAGGAGCGAAAAGGAGTTTACATGGGAGAAAACTGATAAAGCAGCAAAGCTTAAAAAGTACTTGCGATAGCAAATAAAACAAAACGCTAGGAAAGCTCTATTTCTATTTTTACAGTGTCTGGCACAGGTATGTGCATTACCTGCCTTAGCGCCTGGTCGCTTCCATCTATCTCCACAAGCCACTTGTGCACGCGCATTTCCCAATGGTCATAAGTGTCTGAACCGTCGCCGCACGGTGTCTTCCTTGTTGCTATAACCATGTGCCTTGTAGGCAAAGGAATAGGGCCTTTGTACTTTATGCCGATATTTTTCGCTATGTCAGTTATTTGCTTGGCTACATCAGAGGCTGCATTCCTAGAAACACTTGTAAGCTTTATCCTAGCAATGGCCATTCAATCATTGCGCTTGTCTCTTCACCACATCTAGCACTATGCCTGCTGCTACTGTCTGGCCCATATCCCTAACTGCAAACCTACCTAGCTGTGGAAACTCACTGTATTTCTCTACAACCACAGGCCTTGTTGGCTTTATTCTTACAATTGCTACATCCCCGTTCTTTATGAACTCAGGGTTCTTCTGTATTGTCTGCCCAGTCCTCGGATCCTTCTTCTCCAAGATCTCTGCTATTGTGCATGCCACCTGCGCTGTGTGGATATGGAATACTGGCGTGTAGCCAGGAGCTATTGCAGTTGGATGGTTTATTACCACAATTTGTGCAGTAAACTCTTCGGCAACAGTAGGCGGATTGTCAGCTGGGCCTACAACATCTCCACGCTTAAGGTCCTTCTTGTCTACCCCTTTTATGTTGAAGCCGATATTGTCTCCAGGCTCTGCCCTCTGAAGCGGCTTGTGGTGCATTTCTATGCTTTTGACATCAGTCTTTATGCCCGGAGGCATTATTACGATTATATCGCCAGGCTTCATGACGCCAGTCTCTACCCTGCCCACTGGCACTGTGCCGAAACCAGATACAGTGTAGACGTCTTGTATAGGAAGCCTGAGTGGCTTATCTATGGGTTTAGGAGGCACTTCAAACATGTCTATTGCTTGAAGCAGCGTCGGGCCTGAATACCAAGGCATCTTGTCAGAAGGCTTTGACACGTTGTCTCCTTGCAAAGCGGAATAAGGAACAAACAGTATTTTGCTTGTGTCGTAGCCTATGGTTTTGAGCAGGTTTGCCACCTTGCTCTTGACATCTTCAAACTTAACGTGGTCATAGTTGACGGCATCCATCTTGTTTATCCCTACTACAAGCTGGTTTATACCAAGAACCTTTGCCAAGTACGCATGCTCCCTAGTTTGAGGCTGAATTCCTTCTGTTGCTGAAACTACTAGCACAGCAGCATCTGCCTGGCTTGCTCCGGTAATCATGTTCTTTACAAAGTCCCTGTGGCCAGGCGCGTCGATTACTGTAAAGTAGTACTTTTGGGTCTGGAACTCTCTTTCTGCTATGTCTATAGTCATTCCTCTTTCTCTTTCTTCCTTCAGCTCGTCTGTAACATATGCAAATTCCAGCGTTGCCTGGTTGTACTTGGCTTCTTCTTCCTTGAGCTTTCTGAGATCTTGCTCAGAAATTGCCCCTGTCTCATACATCAGCCTACCAACTGTCGTCGACTTGCCATGGTCAATGTGGCCTATGAAGATCAAATTCATGTGTGGTTTTTCTGCCATAAAATCTACCTAATTAAGCACAAGAAAAGCATTATGTTTTATGGCGAATATATATAAATATCTTTTGCTTGCTTATCTCGCCTTTTCGTCAGCCAAATAGGCCTGGAGATCTGACATTTAAGTCTTCCGGCAATTATCTTATT
This sequence comes from Microcaldota archaeon, assembly GCA_023270015.1. Lineage (GTDB taxonomy): Archaea > Micrarchaeota > Micrarchaeia > Micrarchaeales > CABMGC01 > JAGDXZ01. The sequence continues at coordinate 29,480 of JAGDXZ010000039.1, forward strand.
GAGATGGCTCTAGTAGTAGTCTTAAAAAATAAAGAAAAGAAGCACATTGACGAAGAAGCAGCACGAATACTAATCGGAAATGTATTCTATGAAAAGCTCATAAAGGCGAAGCGCAGATACGGAGACTTTAATGTTAGCAATTTTGAGCTAGATTTTGAAGACCTGCCAAATAACAGAGTTTTTGGCTACTCCTCAATAGAGAAAAATGGTGGCATAGGAGTAATTGTTCCTGCTTCGTTTCAGCTAAAGGATCTTGAAACGGTAATAGGCCACGAGCTCGGTCACAGAATACTTATCAGCAATGATTCAAGATTTACAAACACACCATTTTCGCATGCAATAGCTGAGGGGATAGCACTAGACCTGCTCGGCGAAGATAAGCTAGGCGTAATAAAAGGCCTTCTCAATTATGCCTTAGACTTTTATAACTCTTTGTCGAGCAGGATAGCGGCATTTGCAGTGTCAATCTATTTTATTACTTCAAGGAAAGACGTTGATGAAGCCATAAAATCACTCGTTAGAAGCTGATACTTTATTGTAATTTATCTCGATAAATCGGAATGCACATGTCATGTGCAATCTGCCTGTTTCCGACGACAAACAGGCACAAGAGGCTTTATATTCTTTAAGAGACAAGTATAATTAAAGACCAGTTGATTAGATGGCAGACCCTAATGCATCTAGCGAGTATAACGCTTCAAAAATTGTAGTGCTTGAAGGCACAAAAGGGATAAGGAAAAGGCCGGCTATGTACATAGGCTCCACCGGCAGCTACGGTGTTCTGCACCTTCTTTTTGAAGTTCTTGACAATGCTGTAGACGAAGCGCTTGCTGGCTATGCCAAGAACATAAACATAAGGCTCTTGGAGGATCAGACAGGTGACATAGCAGAGGTCAGCGACGACGGAAGGGGCATACCTGTGGACATTATGCCAAACTATGGCAAAAGCGCACTGGAAGTGATAATGACCACCTTGCACAAAGGCGCTAAATTTAGCAACGATGTCTACAAGATCTCTGGTGGCTTGCATGGTGTAGGCTTAACCGTAGTAAACGCTCTGTCAGAATACACAATAGTGCATGTATTCAAGAATGGAAAAGAATATGTGCAAGAATTCGCCAAGGGCGAGCCGAAAGGACCTTTGCAAGAACTCGGCAACACGGACAAGACGGGCACCATAGTAAAGTTCAAGCCTGACCCAGAGATCTTTCCTAATCCTAGGTTCGACTCTGAAATGCTAAAAGAAAGACTTCTCTATACAAGCTTTCTGAACCCAGGCTTGCGCATAAGGTTCGTGGACGAAAGATTCAACTCCCACGAAGAAATTGAATATTATTCGGAAAAGGGCATAGAAGACATGCTGAGCTACATCAACAAGGACAAGCAGCCTCTGACAAGCATAATAAAGGAGCAAAAGCAAGAAAAAGGAATAACGCTGACTTATGCTCTTCAATACACCAACACCTACGATGAGCACTTGGAATCCTTTGTAAACAACATAAGAACTGAAGAAGGGGGCACGCATGTAATAGGCTTTAGGTCTGGCTTGAGCAGGGCTATTCTCAACTACATGTCAAAAAACGGCAAAGACACAAGCAAGGTAACAGGGGAGGACATTAGAGAGGGGCTTACTGCAGTGATAAGCTTGCTTCTTCCAAACCCCGAATTTGAAGGACAGACAAAGGAAAAGCTTGGCAATACTGAAATAAAGACTTTTGTAGAGACTAGCGTATATTCCACGCTGTCAAGGTACTTGGAGGAGCATCCGCAGGATGCGAAGGCAATAGTAGAGAAGGTCTTGCTGGCCATGAATGCCAGAGAGAGCGCTAAAAAGGCTAGGGAGCTTGCCAGGAAAAGAAGCTTATTTGAAAATGCGGTATTGCCAGGAAAGCTTGCAGACTGCATAGAGGACGACCCTGACAAGGCTGAGCTGTTTATAGTAGAAGGAGAAAGCGCAGGAGGCTCAAGCAAGCAGGGCAGAGACAAACAAACCCAAGCAATACTTCCGCTCAGGGGCAAGATACTCAACGTAGAGAAAGCCACAGAGGAGAAGATATTCAGCAGCGCCGAACTGAATACTATAGTCACTGCGCTCGGCACAGGAATAAAGGAAACATTCAACCCAGACAAGGTAAGGTACAAGAAGATCATAATAATGAGCGATGCAGACGTAGACGGAAGCCACATACAGACCTTGCTACTTACGTTCTTCTATCGCTTCATGCGCAGGCTCATAGAGCTTGGCTATATTTACATAGCTCAGCCACCCCTGTACAGGGTGTCGAAAGGTAAGCAAACATACTACTGCTATAGCGATGAGCAGCTTAACGAAAGACTGAAGGAACTTGGCAACGACGCTGAGGTGCAGAGATACAAGGGTCTCGGCGAGATGAACCCAGAGCAGTTGTGGGAAACTACGATGAATCCAGAAAAGAGAGTGCTTAAGCAAGTGACAATCAGAGATGCTGAGCGGGCAAACGAGCTCTTTGAGATACTCATGGGGCTTGACGTTCAGCAAAGGAGGAAGTTCCTCGAGGAGCACGCGGCAGAGGTTCTGAACTTAGACATATAGTGGGAATATGGCAGAGATAAGAAAGGTCGCTGTAGAAGATGAAATACAGAGGAGCTATCTAGACTACGCAATGAGTGTAATCATAGGCAGGGCCATTCCTGATGTGCGCGATGGGCTAAAGCCTGTGCAGAGACGCATACTTTATGCAATGTACAAGATAGGCAACACGCACGACAAGCCAACAAAGAAAAGCGCAAGAGTAACAGGTGAAGTCATAGGCAAGTACCATCCACACGGCGACATAGCTGTGTATGATGCAATAGTAAGAATGGCCCAAGACTTTTCAATGAACCATGTGCTCATAGAAGGCCAAGGAAACATGGGCTCTATAGACGGCGACCCGCCAGCAGCGATGAGATACACAGAAGTAAGGCTTAGCAGGCTTGCAGAGGAGATGCTTGAAGACCTTGACAAAGAGACTGTGCAATTTGTGCCCAACTTCGACAACACAGAGCAGGAGCCCGTTGTGCTTCCTGCTAAGGTACCAAACCTGCTCATAAACGGCGCTGAAGGCATTGCTGTAGGCGTAGCAACAAGCATGCCCCCGCACAACTTGGCAGAGGTTTGCGAAGCTGTGACATATGCCATAGACCACAAAGACGCGACTGTTGAGGACCTTTTGCGAATAATAAAAGGCCCTGACTTCCCTACCGGAGGCATAGCAATAATGTCAGGCTCTGCACTTAACGGCTATCGTTTCGGCAGGGGCCAGGTGACCTTAAGGGCTAGGATAAACATAGATGAGAAAAACCGCAAGCTTGTGGTCACCGAAATACCATATGGCGTAAACAAAGCTCAGCTTATAAAAAGCATAGTGGATTTGGCAAAGCAAAAGGTAATAACAGGCATACGCGACCTTCACGACGAAAGCGACAAGTCTGGCATAAGCATAAGCATATACCTTGCAAATGACGCGAGCCCTGAGCAGGTCATAAACCAGCTTTACAAGCACACGCAAATGGAAATCACGTTTCCAATAATAAACCTGGCCGTAAAGGGAAACGAGCTCAGAAGCTACAACCTTCTGCAGCTGGTTAACACATTCATAGACTACAGAAGGGAGATTGTAAGGAAGAGAAGCGAGTATGAGCTTAAGGTTGCACAGGAGAGAGCGCACATTGTCGAAGGCCTGCTTGTGGCGATATCAAGCATAGACAAAGTAGTAGAGATAGTAAGGTCTAGCGGCGAAACTGCAGAAGCTAGGGCAAGGCTCGTTGCAGAGCTTGGCCTAAGCGAAAAGCAGGCGAACGCAATACTGGACATGAAGCTTGGCAGGCTTACAAAGCTTGAGCACACAACGCTAGAGAATGAAAAGAAAGAGCTTGATGAAAAAATAGCCAACTATAAGCAGGTGCTTGCATCTCCCGAGAAGATTGACGCTATAATAAAGCAGGAAATACAGGAAATAAAGCAGAAATACCAGAGGCCGAGGAGGACAGAGCTTGTATTCATGGAGCAGCCGGAGGAGATAAAGGATGAGGACCTTATAAGCAACGAGCAGGTTGCAATTCTGCTTACAAACCAAGGCTATG
>JAGDXZ010000021.1 GCA_023270015.1 Microcaldota archaeon
GCGCAGGAAGAGGAGATAATAGACGAAATAAAGCTTGCAGTGATGGAAGCTGCAAGGAAGTTACAGGTGCACTTAAGCAACAAGAGAAATAGAAATCTGCAGGAAAGCAGGTACAAGACCATAATGCGCTATGTTGACCAGCTTTCGAGCGACCTTGCCGATATAACAAAGATGAGCAAGGAAGAAATAAGAAAAAGCCTTGTTAAGCTGATAGAGAGCAAATACAGCCAGCTATTCAAAGATACTCTGGCAAGCAGCGAAAAAGAAGGCCAGCAAGCAGAAGAGGCTAGCAACGGAGAAGTCAGCTAAAACCAGAGCCAAGGGAGCAGATTAAGAAGTATGCTAAGTATGGTTATAGCTACAAGCGCATTGAGCAGATGCTTGCTTTTTATCTCGTTCTTGTAGATGCGCCAGCCGTCAAAGCCTGGGAGCGGAAGCAGGTTGAATATAGCCACAAAAAGGTTGAGCGAAAAGGAGAGCACAAGTACTGCAAGCAATGAGTTGACAAAGCTGTAGGCAGGAGTAATCTCAGCTGGCACCAAGTAAACGCCAAGCTTGCCATCAGGCATGGGCCTTATCCTCACTAGGCCTTTGCTAGTAAGAAGCTCTACGATTCCTCCAGAATAATTGCTTTCTATTTTTTCTAGCGCGTATATGTTAGTGATTGGTATGTTGTTCCACCTGATCAGCGTCTCGTTTATGCTTAACGCAGATGCAGCAGGCGTATTGGCTTCTATGCCCACTATCTTAACTCCATTTGTAGGCAAATAGGGCAAGATGGCATAGACTACAAGCATTGTCAAGGAGAAGAATAAAATTGCGGTAAAAACATTCGCGCTTACGCCTGCTATAAATATCCTGTTCTGCTTCTTTTTGCTTATCCTTCTTACCTTCTTTTCGTCGGGCTCTACGAATGCACCAAAAGGAATTATACCAAAAAGCACAACGCCGACAGACTTGATCCTTACTTTTGCTATCCTTGCCAAAACGCCGTGTGAAAATTCGTGTACAACAAGAAGGATTGCAAGCGAGATTATGCCTGCAACAAGCGGTATGGTAATTCCTGGAAGCACAGGCATTACACCAGGAAGCTGGCTTGACAACGTCGAGTAGTTGGAGGTATAAACTGCTTTGCCTATTGCTAGCACAATCTCTATTCCGCTAAAGAGGAGCAGAGATATGGTGAGAAGTGCAAAGCCGCCAACAATGCTGCTTAGCAAAAGTAGTATGTAGACTAGAGAGAAGGTAGGCTGGGAAGCTGCTGGCTGCTCACTTGCGAGCCTTGAGCTTATCACTGGCATGTACTGGAACATAAGAGCGAGGTTTGGAAACATGAGAAGGATTATGAAAGCAAGCACCGCGATTCCTGCCACAACTGCCTTCTTGTTTTCCACGATTCCTATGCTGAAAAGGCCCATGCCCATAGCCAGACCCATGTCTGCAAAGAAATTCCATGCCTCGTGGCCCTTGCTTGAAAGCTTGTTTATCAGCTTTATTCCCCTTTTCCCGCCGACAAGATAAAGGCCATACGCGCCTTCTAGCCTGTTTGAGCGCCTTATTAACTCTCCGCTCAGCATTAGCACAATTACTCCGACAAGCCCTCTTGCCAATATGCTTCCCGGAGTTATAACTAAATAGAAGAGTGCAAGAAAATCTGCTATGACGGCAAGCCAAGCAATAGTTTTGGCTAAAACTTTAGACGTCTGAGCCACAAGCAACCCTATTTTTTAATTTTACTTTCAAGTTAATAAGGATAAGCCTAAGTGGGAGCATGGAATGCGAGATTTGCGGGGCAGAGGTTGATACCCTGTATGAGATAGAGATTGAAGGCACAACAATGCTCGTTTGCGGCGTGTGCGCAAAGGGCAAGCATCTAACTGGCAAGGTGATAAAGGCGAAAGAGGAAGAGACCGAAAACAAAGCCGTTGTTGCCGCCAGGCTGAAAGAAAAGGAAGAAACAGAAATAATAGACAACTACGGTGAAGTCATAAGAAAGGCTAGGGAAAAGCTAGGCCTGCCGCTAAAGGTGCTAGCAGAAAAGATAAGCGAAAAAGAGAGCACGCTTGAAAGGGTGGAGAACCAAAAGACCCTGCCGAACAACAAGCTGGTGAGCAAGCTGGAGAAGGAGCTTGGAATAAAGCTAACAAGGCCTGCTGAGCAAGGCGCGCGGGCTTCTGGCACGAGGCCCAGCGAGCCTCTTTCGCTATGGGACGCTGCTGAAAAGAAGAAAAAGGGCTAGCACATGGCTGTCGAGCTGGGCCCGCTTGTTGCGAGCGTGAAGGAGCACATAACGCTAGACTCGCTAAAGGGCAAGCTCATAGCAATCGACGCTTATAATACCATATACCAGTTTCTCTCAATAATCAGGCAGCCAGACGGCATGCCACTAAAGGATTCCCACGGCAATGTCACAAGCCACCTCTCTGGGCTTTTCTACAGGACCATCGATTTTCTGCAGCACGGGATTGTGCCCATATACGTTTTTGACGGCAAGCCGCCGATGCTAAAGATAAAGACCATAGAGGCGAGGATGAACAAGCGTGAAAGCGAGCTTGAAGCCTGGAATGAGGCGCTTGAAAAAGGCTTGCTTGAAGAAGCTAGGCAACACGCTATGGCAAGCACAACGATAAACAAGGAGATCGTAGAGAGCGCAAAGGAGCTTCTCAGCTATATGGGAATTGCATGGCTCCAGGCACCGAGCGAAGGAGAAGCGCAGGCTGCGCACCTTGCAAAATCCGGTGCGGTTTACGCAGCAGCAAGCCAGGATTATGACCTGTTCCTTTTCGGCTCGCCGGTAGTGGTAAGAAACCTTGCAATAACGGGCAGAAGGAAGCTGCCTAAGAAAAACATCTATGTTAGCATAAAGCCTGAGCGTATAGTGCTTGATAGGCTTCTCTCCAATTTGGGTATAACGCAAAGGCAGCTTGTGTGGCTTGGCATGCTAGTTGGCACTGATTTCAACGAAGGCATAAGCCGCATAGGACCGAAAACAGCGCTGAAGATAGTGAAGAAGTGCAAGAGCTTGGAAGAGGTAGAGGCTGAGCTTGCTAAGAACAGCTACCAAGGCTTCGAAGTCGATGCGAAAGAGGTAGAGCGCATATTCCTGGATCCGGAAGTAGAAGAGATAAATGCAAGCGAAATTGCAAGAAAAGCCAGCTCATCAATACCTGACAAGGAAAAGCTCATAGGCTTCATGTGCGACAAGCACGATTTTGACAAAGAGCGGGTTGAAAAGTTTGCAGACATACTTGTAAAGCTTAAAAGCGGGGCGAACCAAAGAAGCATATTCGAATGGTCATAGCTTCTTTCGCCTTTGATTTAGATAGGTTTTTATAGGATGAATGCAAGAATATTACGAAGGCCATGAACAAGCTTGTAGCGATGCTTACACTCCTACTGCTAGGCATTGCTTTTGCAGAAAGCGGCCCTTTGAGTACACTGCCTTCTGTGCCAGTTGCTGCATATTTGCCTGTTTCTCTGGTTGCCTTTACCATTTCTTTGGATGTCGTTGCAATAGGCTACATAATTAGCAAGCTTTTCCCAAGCACAGGCATAAGCGGGTGGATTAATGCTGAGTATTGGGAGCTTGCAAAGACCGCGATGCTCATTGTGGGCGTATATGCAATATTAGTTTTCATAAGCAGCGTTGCAGTAATAGTAAGCGGCGGAACGCCCTCAACAAGCAATGTGCTGGCGAACTTTAACTCAATACTGACTTCCTCTAACGAGTATTTTGCCCAGACTGAGAGTGCGATAGGCTTCAGCATGGACACCATGTATGACATCTCCCAAACACTAGGCGCACTAAGGTCAATAAACCTTTTGGTTCAGCCTTTCTTCAATGTTCCGCCTGTACCCAAGGCGCCGACATATTTCAAATGGGGCTATGGAGAATACATTTACGCAAACCAGCTTCTCGAGCAGGGTATAACCACAGGCACATA
>JAGDXZ010000050.1 GCA_023270015.1 Microcaldota archaeon
TGTCGCTCAAGACCAACCAGCCTCTCAAGCTAAGCTACAAAATCGGCGAGGCTTCGATAACTTACTATCTTGCTCCTTACGTCGAGGAGTAGAAAAGTGGTAAACTTAACTGTTTGCTTTTATTGTAATTCGCCCTTCTTCAAATTTTTCAAGCTTTTCCAGGTCTTCTTTGCCAAAATCTCTTTCTAATCCTTTTCTTATTAATGGCATCAGGTCGTCTAGTGATATAAAGCATGTTTCAAGCTTATGAAGTTTGTGAGTTCTGTTTCCGTGCTCTGCAGAAACGGTAGTAAAGCCCCTCATTGACTGATTTGTTGATATGCCTATCTGGTTGACAAAGTGGGTAATCGGCGAAGAAGAAGCGCCTGTTATTTTCGAAATCATGTGCCCGCCCAGATCGGTTTCTACATCAACTATATGCTGATGCTTATCCGCGCCTAGCGCCAATACCGTTTCGTTGGGAAATCGTAGCCCATTAGGCAAACTATGTGCAACAAAAATGGCAGTACCATCGTCAAGTCTTATCGCTCCAACTCCTTTGTCTCCGCCTGGCACTGCAATGATGTCTTTTTCGCGTACGCCGTATTTGGAAGCAATAGGCAGCAACACATCCCTTATTGCAGTGGCTTCATCTACTGTTTTGTCAGAGTAGGTCTTGTTAGTGTGTTGGCCTGAAACAAGCAGTATTGTTTTAGCAGGTCTTAGCAACGGCTTTATGTCGTTTACCAGCTCTGCGATTTGGTCATTCGTGCTCGGTATGGGCTGATGCTCTTGCAGCCAAGCTTCGTATTTAATCCTTAAGGCGCCTTTCAGCTGATGTATACCACGTATGTCGCGCTCTTCGTACTTCTCATATTTTATAGCCTTATAAGCACCTTCGATGTTATCTCCTCCAAAGAAAAGCAGATAAGGATTGAAACCTGCTTTCTTTAGCTTTTCCGGCAAAGCATTGAGCATGCGCGGAGTAGTAACCTCGCCGAGGCCTGCAGTGCCGATATGTGTATCGTTTATCATTAAAACATCCAGACGCCGTGTTTCTTCCCGCTCATACTTTGGTAGCTCCAGCGCGTTAGGGAAATATTTTTTGGCCAACTGAATTAGGCGCTTATTCATCTCTTCAGGCAACTTGTTATAAATCTGAATAATGTCTTCTATACTCGGCTTTTCTGTAATATTGTTGCCATTGCTCCTTAGCAATCTACTCAAAACATCCTTTTGTATATTGTATTCCTCGCCTGCCTTTTGATGCAAGAATTCATATGAATAATACGTTGTCTTTATGCCATTGCTATCAAAGGTTACCTCCACAAATCCTGTAGTTAATCCTTTGCCTTTCTTTATAACCTTTGTAAGCGGAGTATTAATGCCCGATCTCCAAGCATCTATAACTTTTTCTCCGTCTATAATGGGCGGCACTGCAACCTCATATACTACTCCTGTATTTTTCCTCACATCATTATATGGCGGAACCGTGTCAACATGGTAAGAGGCTGTGTGCGCCATAGTGACTATCGTTGTGCCTGTTAGCCCTTGCACTAGAGGCTTGAAATTGGTCTGTACAGAAAGATATTCTCTTGATGTTTCAGAAGGCAGGTCAGAGACCCTGAAAGAGTGCCCTTTTATAGATATGTCATTTACCAGCTCAGGAAGTATTTCAACATTTGTTCTTCTTCCGAAAGCGTTTCGTATGTTGAGCACGATATAAGCCTTGGCTATTTCAAATGCAAGCGTATCTAGCTCTTTGGATCCTGCGTAGTGGCCTGTGTAAAGCTCTCCAGGCCTCTCCCTTTTAAATACGCCTTCTTCAGCCTTCTGCTTAGTTTTTCTAATATCTTTGTACGTTCCTTTCTTGAGCTCGTTGTTGAGCTTTTTTATTTCTTCATCTAGCTGTCTATATTTTTCAGGCTCCTTTTCCTTGTCGGTCTTCTCTAGCTCCCTAGTCAATTCCTCTATTTTCTTCTCTATTTCGCTTTTCTCAGTGCCTCTTCCTCTAATTTCGTTGACAATCCTAGAGATATTCCCTTTCTCTTCAGGATTCAAAGATTTGTCTTGCTCCTCTTCATCCGGATGTTCTTCTAGCCAGAGCCCTACAAGCTCAATATAAAGCTGATCAAGCTTCTCAAAGTCTTCATTTTCCTCCCTTAGCTGCCTAATCTTTTCTTGCATGTTTTGGATCTTGCTTGTGTTCTGTGTGCTTTTTTCAAGCTCCTTTTTCATTATTTTTTCTGTAGTTTCGATTATTTTGTTATTCGCTCTAATTTTTTCCCTTATGCTTACAATCATTTGCAGCAAGTCTTTCGGAGAGTTGGTATAGATCCGCACCAGCATGTCGTGTTCTCTAGCAATATTGTCTCTGTCGCTCGGACCCATTACGTAGTATATTTCGATTCCTTTCTCTTTTGCCAGTTTTGCTATCCTTGATAAGTGTGGCTTTACTTGCACTACAGCCAAATCCAGGCTGTTTATGTGCTCTTGCAGAGGCTGGCTCTTACTGTAGCCGCCTTTAGTTATGTATTTGGGCAAAGCTGGCAGTACTTCACCATGAAAAATTATTGCAGCAGGCGCATCATTTGTCAGTATTCTCTCTTTCAAAATATGGTATAGGCCAACCCAATTGTCCTTGTCAAACCAAACTAACCCGCCGCCAGCTTCTCCTACAAGAAACACAGAAGTTTTTTCTTCAGTTGCAGCGTTATCTGTGGCTTTTTCTGCGGAGTCTAAGCCACTAGCCAATTCCCCACCTCTGTTTTATTTTTCGACTTCTATTTTAAAATACTTTTCACAATCCAAGGGGAAGGCAAATAAACAACACGGCATTTGCAACATTTAAATAACTGTTTAAATCAATCTAATAGGGGAAGCATGGAAGCAGCAATTGCCAGAGAGTATGAGGATAGGCTCCTCGAGTTTCTCAATACCTACTATTCCGAGCAGATTAAAAACTTGCTTATTGTTTACCCACAGAAAAGGTCTCTTTATGTAGACATTGTAGACCTAGAGAGGTTTGACCATGAGCTTGCGCAGGAACTGCTAAACAACCCAGATCCTGTTATTCTCGCTGCAAACGAAGCCCTTGCCAAGCTCAATCCTGCACCTAATCCTGCAAAGCCCATGTATGTGAGGTTCTTTAACTCAGACCCCTCTGCGGCGCCGCTCTTGCAGGATGTTGGCTCTGACGAAATAGGCAAGCTCCTTACCATAGACTCTCTAATTACAAAGCGCTCAGAAATAATGCCAAAGGTTCACGTTGGCGTATTTCGCTGCAGTGTGTGCGGAGCAGTAGTAAAGCTCGATATAGAGCACGAGGAGGTGCCTGAGGTTTGCCCACAATGCAAGCACAGATCGCTAAAGCAAGTTACCGAAGAGTCGCAATTTATAGACTTGCAGAAGCTGGAAATACAAGACCCTCTAGAAAAGCTTAAGGGCAATGTGCCTAACCTCCATATGGAAATTTGGCTTCAAGATGATCTTGTAAACAGCGTCTTGCCTGGCGATAGGGCAGATATTACTGGAATTTTACGCATAAGGCCCAGAATTACAAGCAGGGGCAAGCAGGAAAAGTCTGTATTTACTATGTTTTTAGATGCTGTATCTGTTAAGCCAAAACAGAAAGAATTTGCCGAACTTGAAATAACGCCAGAGGAGGAAGCCAAGATAATAGAGCTTGCCAAGGATCCGCTCATATTTGACAAGCTGGCCAAGTCTATTGCCCCTTCAATTTATGGCTATGATGAGATAAAGAAGGCAATAGTGCTGCAGCTTTTTGGCGGAACCCCCGACAAGCGCCTTGTTGACGGCGGGCTCATAAGAAGCGACATACATATTCTTCTCATTGGCGATCCTGGAACAGCCAAGACAAGGCTTTTGCAAGCGGTTTCCAGCATAGTGCCAAAGGGAATCTATGTAAGCGGCAAGTCTGTAAGCTCGGCAGGCCTTACAGCTACTGCAGAGAGAGATGAGCTTTCAGAAGGCGGCTGGACGCTCAAAGCTGGGGCGCTCGTTTTAGGGTCTGGAGGTACCGTATGCATAGACGAGTTTGATAAGATAAGCGACGAGGACAAAGCAGGTCTTCTCGAAGCAATGGAGTCGCAAACTATTAGCGTGGCAAAGGCGGGCATAGTTGCAAGGTTCAATGCAAAAACCTCGATTCTAGCTTCAGCAAACCCGAAGTTTGGAAGGTTTGAAAAGAACATTTATCCGTCTGAACAGTTTGATATACCTCCAGCATTGCTTTCAAGATTTGACCTGATCTTCCCAATAGCAGATCTTATGGATGAGGAGCTTGACAGAAATATAGCAAAACACATACTTGTTCAGCACGAAGCAGCAGGCGCACAGCTCGAGCAAGTCGAGGCATACGAACAAGTCGCAGCCCCGCCTATAGATCCAGAGCTGTTGAGAAAATACATAGCCTACGCAAGGAAAAACATAAAGCCTAGGCTGCTTAGGGAGGCGAGCGATAGAATAGCAAACTATTACATAGAACTTAGGAAGCTTGGGCTAAAGCAAGGCGTAACGCCAATAACGCCTAGGCAGATAGAAGGTCTTGTTAGACTTGCAGAGGCCAGCGCTAAAGCAAGGCTTTCGCCTGTGGTTACAAGCAGAGACGCAGACGTTGCCATATCTTTGTTCGAGTACATGCTTAACACGCTTGCTGTTGATAGAAGCGGAAGGAGGGACATTGACATTTTGCAAACAGGCATGCCGAAAGAGAAAGTAGACAAGATCAACGCGTTGATGAACATCATAAAGGAGCTTGAGGAGAAGGAGAAAACAGCAAAGGTTACTACTGTGCTCGAAGAAGCCGAAAAGATGGGAATAGATAGGCAAACGGCAATAAAATATCTTGACGAGCTCGAGAGGAGCGGAGACGTTTATATGCCAAAACCAGGAGAGCTCAAGATTGTAAAGCACGAGGCAGAGTAATGGAGAGAATAATAGAATACAGGCAGCTTGTTTACATCATATCCCTTTTCCTCTTAGTCCAGTTTCTTGGTTTGCTGATCGTATTCTTCTTTTTGCCGCCAGTAGCTGTAGCGCCCACGCAGCAGGCTTCATCCTTCGATGCACTTTGGTTCTTTCTTTATGTGCTAGCCGGAACTGTATTCCTTTTGCTAATTTTCAAGTTTTACCATGGTGCGGCGATCTACGCGATTATTGAAGGCGTAATAGTGGTAATTGCTTCATTTTACCTTTTCCTAATAATCCTTGGCAGCATATTCCCGCAACAGGCATATGTGCCAGAGGTAGTAGCAGCTTCGATAGCCTTGCCTATTCTGCTTATGATTGCGAAATATAGGAAGCCTTGGCTGAGAAACGAGGTTGCGATAATCGCCAGCTTGGGCGCAGGGATAGTGCTCGGCTTCCTTCCTTTTACTGTGGCCTTCGCCTTTATGATGATAATAGCTGCCTATGACTATGTGGCTGTTTTTGTAACAAAGCACATGCTTGCATTGGGCAAACAGGCAGTGGACAGGAATATGGCTTTGCTTGTAGGCTCTTCAGAGGTAGAGCTGGTGCCCAAGGCTTATCTCAGCAAAAGAAGCATCAAAGAGCTCAAGAAGCTGCTAGCCAAGGCAAAAATAAGGAACAAACAAATAAAGCAGGCAATAAGGCAAGGTGCTTTGCCAGTCCCTACGCAAACCGCCTTGGGTACTGGCGATTTGACAATGCCGCTCATGCTTGCAGTTAGCGCTTACTTTTCATTTGCAAGCTACTTCTTCGCTGTGGTGATAGCAGTAGGTGCATCGCTGGGCCTTGTATTTACTATGTATCTGCTCAAGACATACAAAATAGGCTTGCCCGCAATACCTCCTCTCTTTTCCTTTATAGCCATCGCTTTGGGGCTTAGCCTTGTTGCCAAGAACACATACTTTGGTTCATTGTTAGTGTTGCTAGGTTTTCTCATAGCAATTTTGATGATTATTACTGCAAGGCGTGTAGCAAAGAAGCAAGGTAGGAGCATCTTCTAGGCTAGAAGAATGGCCTTTTCTTTTCTCTCAAATTCTTGAAATCTTCAAGCAGTTTCCTTTCATTTGGTGTGAGGCTTTTTGGTATCTCTACATTCAGCGTTACTATCTCATCTCCGCTTCCACTCGATTTAAAATGCTTTATTCCTGCGTTTGGAATTCTTATCTTTGTGCCTGGCTGGGTCCCTGGAGGTATTACGATTCTCTTTACGCCATCGAGCGTTGGCACCTCTATTTCGCCTCCTAGTGCAGCGGTATAGAAAGGAATAGTTACTGTTACTAGCAGATCATCTCCACTTCTTTCGAACACTTTGCTTTTGCTGATATGAATTTCAAGGTATAGGTCGCCGCTTCTGCCGTTGGCATAGTCCCCCATACCACTAAGCCTTAGCCGCATTCCATCTATTACTCCTGGCGGTATTTCAACCTTAATTTTGTCTTCTCCTACTACGCCACCCTTTCCATGGCATACGCTGCACTTCTTTTCAGGTATTCTGCCACTTCCTCCGCACTTGTCACACACAGTGACAGTCTGCAGCCTGCCAAAGAATGTGTTCCTAAAACTGACAAGCCTACCAGTGCCTCCACATTTGTCGCAAGTAACGTAGCCATATCCAGGCTCTACACCTGTTCCATTGCAGTGCGGACATTTCTTCACATGCCTGATTGTTAGCTCCTTTTCCGCCCCTTTTGCAGCTTCTTCAAAAGTAAGATTGAGCTTGTAAAGAATGTCGCTTCCCCTAGGCTGCTCGCTGCTAAAACCTTCTCTGCCAAATCCTGGAAACAGGTCAAAATCGAAGTCAAAATTCAAACCAAGATCTTTGAAGATGCTTTCTATGTCAAACCCTCTGAATATGTCTTCTGGGCCATACTCCTGGCTGAACTGTTCCGACCCGAGCATGTCGTAGCGTCTACGCTTTTCAGGGTCGCTGAGTACTGCATATGCCTCATTTATTTCCCGCATCTTTTCTTCCGCTTCCTTGCTTTTGTTCACGTCCGGGTGGTATTTCATTACAAGCTGCCTATAGGCTCTCTTTATCTCGTCTAGTGTGGCATTTCTTGGTACGCCGAGTATTTCGTAATAGTCCTTTGCCATTACTTCTCAACCCTGAAATTTACATCAGAGTCGCTTGATCCAGCGCCTGCGCCTGAATCAGAGGAGCCTGGGCCTGCCCCCGGCCCGAAGCTGCCTCCTGCCTGTGCACCGTACAGGCTTGCTCCTATGGCCTCTGCTTCTTTCTTCAACTCCTCTATTTTCTGCCTGATCTCAGCGGCATCGTTGCCTTTCATTGCCTCTTCCAGGTTTTTGATTGCTGTCTCAACCCTGTCTGCTATATCCTTGGGTATCTTGTCCTTGTAGTCTTTGAGTGTCCTATTTGTTGCATAAATCAGGGATTCTGCGTCATTTTTTGCTTCTATGAGCTCTAGTTCTGCCTTGTCCTGTGCAGCGTGCATCTCTGCCTCTTTTATCTTCTGCTCAATCTCTTCCCTGCTCATCTTGTTAGGTGCGACTACGCGCATGCTCTGCTCCTTGCCCGTTGCTTTGTCCTTGGCGCTTACGTGCAATATGCCATTTGCATCGATGTCGAATGTTACCTCTATTTGTGGAGTGCCTCTCGGCGCTGGAGGTATGCCTGTAAGTGTAAATGTGCCTAGCAGTGTATTGTCCTTTGCCAGCGGCCTTTCACCTTGCAATATTCTTATCTCCACTGCAGTCTGGCCGTCTTCAGCAGTGGTGAATATCTGCGACTTCCTTATAGGTATTGTAGTGTTTCTGGGTATAAGCACAGTCATTACCCCGCCAAGGGTTTCGATGCCTAGAGAAAGCGGAGTGACATCTAGCAGCACTATGTCCTTTACCTCGCCTGTTAGTACGCCTGCCTGTATTGCTGCTCCAAAAGCCACTGCTTCCATTGGGTCAACGCCCCTTTCTATTTTCTTGCCCAGTAGTTGCTCTACAAATCTCTGTACTATAGGCATTCTCGTTGGGCCGCCTACTAGTATTACCTTGTCTATGTCCTTTGGCTCTAGCTTTGCGTCTTTTAATGCCTGCATCATTGGAATTCTTGTTCTTTCTACGATAGGCAAGACTATCTCTTCCAGCTTGGCTCTAGTAAGATCATATGTAAAGTTTATTGGCTTGCCGTCCTTGCCCATTGCTAGGAATGGCAGGTTTATCTGCGTTGTCAGCGTATTGGAGAGCTCTATCTTTGCCTTCTCAGCCGCTTCCCTTAGCCTCTGCATCGCTTGTGCATCTGTGCTTATGTCTATGCCGTACTGCTTGTTTATTTCTCCCTGCAAGAAGCTTACTATTGCATTATCCATGTCAGTACCGCCTAGCTGGGTATCACCGCTAGTCGCCTTTACCTCAAACACTCCACCTCCGAATTCCATGATAGTTACATCGAGCGTGCCGCCTCCAAAATCATATACTAGTATTTTCTGCTCAGTGTTGGCCTTGTCTATACCATAAGCTAAGCACGCAGCAGTAGGCTCGTTTACAAGCCTCACTACTTCAAGCCCCGCTATTTCTGCAGCATCCTTTGTTGCCTGCCTCTGGTTGTCGTTGAAATATGCTGGCACTGTGATTACTGCCTGCTTCACTTCTTCTCCGAGGAAAGCCTCTGCGTCTTTCTTTATCTTCTGCAAAAGCAGAGCAGCAAGCTCTTGCGGCCTGTATTCCTTGCCATAGATCTTGTACTTATAGTCTGTACCCATTTTTCTCTTGAATGCCGTTACTGTGCCTTCTGGGTTAGCCACTGCCTGCCTTCTTGCCGGCTCGCCTACTAGCACTTGGCCGTCTTTGGTGAAGGCCACATAGCTAGGGAACGCTTTGCCGTATAGCGTCACCCCTTCCGCACTTGGTATTAGAACAGGTCTGCCTCCTTGTAGTACTGCAGCTGCGCTATTTGATGTCCCCAAATCAATTCCTATTATCTTTGCCATAATATCACCTCATTCTTTCTTTCCATTTGATACGATTACGCTCGCAGGTCTTAACAGGATGCCTTTGAAAGCATAACCTTTCCTTACTACCTCTATTACGCTGCCTTCAGGCTTTTCGCTGGGCTTTGTAAGCAGAACTTCCTGTGTATATGGGTCAAATTTTCCTTTGACTTCCACTTCTTGCATTCCTTCGCTTTTAAGGGTTTCATAGAGCTCGCTGAAGATGAGCTCGAAGCCCTTGGTTACTTCTTTTTGCTGCTCACTGAGCGATGAGGAGTAAAGTGCTATCTCGAAGGCATCTATAACAGGCAAGAGCTTTGAAATGAGCTCTGCCTTGCCAACATCTTTTGCCGACTGCACGTCGCTTGCGATTTTCTTCTTATAGTTGTCGAATTCTGCTGCAAGCCTCAGAAGCCTGTCTTTGAGTTCTGCGATTTCCTTGTCCTTCTTTTCAAGCTCATTTTCTTGCTGTTGCTGCCCGTTGCCCTGTGCCTTGTTCTCTTGTTGTTTGGCCTCGGTATTGCTGTTCGCATTGTCCTCATTCAGCTTCTGCTCTTTCTTGTTTGTGTCATTGCCCTTTTCTTCATTTGCCATAAAGCTCACTCTCTATCAATTTGTCAAGCTTCGAAGCAAGCTTAAGCAACCTATCGAAAGTGCTTTCTACCTCTGCCTCGAGCTGCTGTATTGTTTCCTCCATATTGCTTCCCCTTAGGAAGTATTGCCTACCTTTCCTTACTACAAGGCCGCTTTCTATGAAATAATTGAGCTTGTATATTACTGTGCTTCTTGGAAGCTTTAGCTCTTTGCTGAGCGCTTTGCTTGTTACTCCTACTCCCCTAAGGCTTTTTTCTACAATCTCCTTGAAGACCTTCTTATCCTCAGTTTTGTTTGCTATGCCCAACGCGCTGCAAAGCATGTCTGTAAGCTCTGAAGCGCTCTCGCCCTTCTGCTGTGGCGTATTGAGTAGTAAGGTCCTGCGAGGCATGCTTTATTTAACGCCATTCAGATATATAAATTTTTGCTTTTTTCCAATATTTTTTGTAAAATAACATAAAAATTTGTTAAAAATCTCAAAAGCTAAAACAGCTTTCACCAAAGCAGAAACAAAAGTGGTTACTCATTTATATTTTTTGCATTAGCAGTCTAAATTATGAAGCTTTTGCCTTTGTTGTTTGCCTTCGCCTCAATAGTGTTTGCCAATGCAACATACCTTAGCTTGACTTATCCTGTGCAGGCAACGCTCCACAATGGCAGCAGCCTTTATATAGGCAAGGTAGGGCCTGGCGAAAGCTTCTATATTGATGCGTCTGCAGACACTACTAACGCAAATGGCATGCTGATAAACATAGGCTGGGATACGCTGCAAGCAATAGGCTTGCCTTCTGGATGGACGTCTCAGCCCTCACCGCTTTACGCCAATCCAATGAAGCTCAAGATAACAGTAGCTCAGAATGCGCCGAATGGTACTTATGCCATAGTGGCGAGAGCTGTTAACATAGGAAATTATTCAGGCCTTGGAAACCTTACCTTTACTGCCTTTATCAATGTCACGCCCGATGTGCTAATAGCTAATGCCTCGCCATTGGTTTTGCACAGCGGCGTGGGCCAGCCTGTAAACCTCCACGTTTTCATAAACAACACAGGGGCTTCCGACGATCCTTTCTTGCTATATACCCAGGGCCTTCCTGCCTTTGCCGAAAGCTATGAGGTAATAGCAAAGAAAGATGCTCCTACAACCTTCTATTTGCCAGTGTATGAGAACGAGCCTGGCATTTATCATTTCAAGCTTTTTGTAGCCTCAGCCACAAGCTCGCTTGTTAAAAAGGTCTTTCCTGAAACTCTTATAGTCAACGTAAGTGTGGGAAACGACTATGCCGCATTGAGCCAGGGTATTTTGATATCGCCAATCATCTACGAACCAGCCTATGCTCTTATGCAATTGCTAAGGCTGATAAGCAGGTGAGCATATGGTCCAGGCAAACAGGCTCTTGCTGCTAAAAGCTAAAAGCATTAACGACATATGCAGGCGGGCGTGCAGTGTAGACAAGAGCAACCTTCTTTTTCTATACAAAAGGAATGGCAGCAATTTACTGGTAGCTTTGGGCGAGAAGCTCGATAGCACAGTTCTGGCTTATTATTTTCCTGTTGAACAGGCAAAGAAATATCTTGTTTACTCTTTAGATAAGAGCGGAGAAGCGGTAGAGATGGTTGATAGGATTGAAGACGTTGCAGCTATTGCGTCAGATACACGTTGCTCGCTAGCAGTGGTTAGTGCAGATTTTAGCAAGCTTGAGGCAAAAGCACGAACTATAAGCGTTCCTACTGTTGGCCTAGAGAGTTTGCTCGATATGGCAAAGCTTTTTGTCAAAAAAACAGTTCAGGAGGAAGTTTTGCCAATCGCATATGTTGTCAAGGATGGCAACAAAAACGTGTTTGGCGCATTCAACCTTCTTGGTGAGCTTGAAAATGATGTGCCTACTTTCTACTACACCTTTGCTGATGACGATGGCAAGAGCGCTTTTCTTAGGTATGATTACAAGGAAGATGCAGTAAGCCTGACAAATGATGTAGAGTCACATGCGTTCTTCTATGTAAAGCTTGTCAGGCTGGGCGATAAGCTTCCTGTGGCTTTGAAGAAGGCTTAGCATTCAGTGGATCCAGCCCCTTACTTTCATAGTAGCCACTACCCTGCTCACTGCCACTATGTATGCAGCAGTTCTCGGGCTTATCTTCTTTCCTTTATCAGCATACTGCTTCTGAGTGCTTATTACGTCGTTGAATGACCTTGTGATTATGGTATCTAATCTCTTGTAGACCTCATCTGCTGTCCAGTAGTATGCCTGCAGGTTCTGCACCCACTCAAAATAAGAAACAATTACTCCTCCTGAATTGACTAAAAAGTCAGGAAGGTCAAGCACGCCCTTCTCCCATAATATGGCATCGGCTGCAGGTGTAACTGGCCCGTTTGCTAGTTCTAGCACGATCTTTGCGTTTATCTTGTCCGCATTATCGCCTGTTATTTGGTTTTCTATTGCTGCAGGTATGAGCACGTCAACGTCAGACTCAAGCAGTTCTTCATTGCTTATCTTCCTTACATTATTGCCTTCATAGTTCTGTACGCTGCCACTTTTCGCCTTGACTTCTTTCAGCTTTTCAAAATCAAGTCCATCCTCGCAGTAAACGCCACCCTTTGAATCACTTATCGCCACTACTTTCGAGCCAAACAGTTTCGTAACAAGATCCATTGCGAACATCCCTGCATTGCCAAAGCCCTGGATTGCTACCTTAGCCTTCTTAAGGTCTATGCCCTTTAGCTTTGCCGCCTCTCTGAGCACATACATGCCTCCCATGGCTGTGGAGTCAAACCTGCCTTCTGAACCCCAGACCTCTAGAGGCTTGCCCGTTATGACCGCAAATTCGTTGGCGCCTTTTAGCTTGCTGTACTCGTCCATTATCCACGCCATTATCTGGGGAGTAGTATAGACATCAGGCGCCGGCACATCCACATTTGGCCCTATGAAGTTTGCTATTGCGCGTATATATCCTCTTGACAAGTTCTCAAGCTCTTTGTCGTTTAGCTGCTTAGGGTCGCATATAACTCCGCCCTTGGCGCCACCATACGGCAAGTTGGCTAGCGAAGTTTTCCAAGTCATCCATGCAGCTAGGGCTTTAACAGTGTCCAAATTCTCCTCAGGGTGGTATCTTATGCCTCCTTTGCCTGGGCCCCTTGCATTGTTATAAAGCACCCTAAAACCGGTAAAGGTCTTTACTGTGCCATCTCTCATCTCTACAGGGAAATTCACAATCACTGTTTGCTGAGGCTCCTTTAGAAGCTCAAGTGCCTGCTTATCGAGTTGCATTATTTCAGCAGCATCTTCAAGCTGCTTTTGTGCTATTTTGAACGGGTTCAGCTCTTCTGCCATTTTATCACTCTTTTATTTTAGCATTAAAAATTTATAATCCTGTTATATATTGCTGCCTAGTTCGGCGCACAAAGCATCGATCTTTTTCGAAACAGCTTCTTCATCTCCTGTCTTCTCTATAGTGTCGACTATTTCGTCGATTTGCTTTTCGCTGCTTGCTACCTTGTTTGCCAACTCCTTTATGTGATTTGACACATTGCCGTTTATGTACTTGCTAACCTCTGCCTGAGCAATTCCGAGATATTTAGCAATTTTTACCTGAGAAATTCCTTTTGCAGCGGCCTTTCTAGTAACCGCAAGCCTTACTGCAGGCAGGATTAGCTTGACAATCTTTTTGCAATTCTCCATCAAACGATTCCTAGTGCGTTTTTAATCTTTCCCAATATTCCTTTTCCCTCCTCTTTCTGCTGTTCTTCCACTTCCTCCTCTTTGCTTGTCTGTTGTGCTTGTTGTTGCCTAGCTTTGGCCTGCTGAGGTTGCTGTGCCTGTTGCTGCCTTTGTTGCTTGCCTAAGCTCAGTTGGAATTTCGGGAACTGTAGGGAAAAGAATCTCTTGGAATAGCCTAAGCCAGATATTGCATTTATGATTTCAAGGTTTTGCTGATTTTTGCTTTTAAGTATAAAGACATTGGCATTGTTCGCCTTTCCCAAGCTTACATCCTCAGGATTATTGCAAACAGCAGCAAAAACGCCGGTGAGCTTGTTCAACAATATGCCTGTACCTACGGGATCCTTTGCCACAACTACGCACACATCATAGCCTTTTCCAAGCTCACTTGCAACTGCATCTACGAGCTCCTGCGTTTGCATAGGCATTTCCTTTGCCACTATGTTGTGGCCTTTAAGCGAATCTACGACTTGATCCAAAGCCTTTGGCACATTGCTGATGACAAGGATTCTCATGTGAGCACTTTATTAAACTTAATAGACAAAATAATATAAAGGTAGTTTCAAAAGGCAATAGTATGAGAGGAAGAGAAGAACTTGTGACATGCGACAACTGCGGAAGGAAAGTGCCAAGAAGCAAGGCAGTAGCTTACGAGAAGGTAGTTTCTTTCTCTACAGACTTGCACACATCCAACGATGTGAGGTTCTTTGAGAGAAAGAAAGTCTATTATTGCATAAGCTGTGCAAAGCACCTTGGCATATTTGAAAAGAAGAAGGCCTTGGCCAATAGGAAGAGGCTCGGCGTTTGATGCCTGTAGATGTAAACGACATAATGATATTCAAGGCAAGGGGCATGACAACCCAGAAGCAGGCCCCACAGGCTGAGAAGCCAAAACAGCCCCAACAGCAGCCGCAGCCAAAGTTTCAGGCTAAGTCTACATCGCCAAAGCCCCAAGAAGAAGTAACTCCTCAAGAAAAGGAGCTTGAAATTGCGAGAGAAATAGAGGAGGAAGTTAGAGAGCAGATAGAGAGGCAGAAGGCGGAAGAGGCAGGCATAGAAGTTACTGCGTCCCAGCCGCCTAGCGCCCCAAAACCTAGCAAAGTCGCACTGACCACAATAAGCCTTGTTGCAGGCCTTATTCTTCTTTTTGACGCCGCTGCTTTTGGATTCTTTACCTTCTCTCAGTATAGTCTTCTTTTCAGCTATATGCAAAAGGTCGGCTTCTTCGGCTTTCTAAACAGTGCCAACTATGCTTATGGTATGAGCTTCCTAAATTTCATAATGCTTCTAGCCCTTGCCGTTTCTGGCGTGCTGATGCTTCTTAAGCTTGGTAGGGTATACATCGCATCTGGCTCTGTGGCCGTTGCTATGCTTATCATATCCAGCTTCGAGTACTTGAATACAAATGCAACATATTTTGCAGTAATAGCAGTAATAACCCTCTTTTCTATTCTTGCCGTAGTTTATAGCAGGATAAGTGCAGTGGAGATTGCTGAAGAGATGAGCAGCGAACAAGAAGAGATTGTGTGGCCTAGGATTGAGACATTCTGAGCGCAGCTTGTGCTTTTGCTATTTTTCTGTCATGGAGCGATACAGCTATAGAGGCAATAATGCCAAATACGAAGCTAAAAAGTATGAAGAAAAGCTGGTAGCTCATCTTTATTGAAAAGAAGCTGACAGTACCGTGAAAAGCCAGAGGAAGTAGCAGGTAATACAGAATTACGAAAATGGGTAAGATTACTAGCATAGGCTTGAACTGCATCTTCATTGTTTCGTTCAGAAGCGGCATAAGCTCTTTCTGCTTTTGTGCAAGCACCTCTGCGCCAGCATTGCTTTTGCTAAGCTCGTTGAGCTCCTTTGTCTTTGCTTTTATCGTTTCCTGGACTTCGCGAAGCCTGGCAGGGTTTACCAGCTTTCTTTGCAAATATACTGAAAACACTACGTATAGCGCCGCAATAGCGATCAAAGCAATAGCAACGAGCATCATACCAAGCCTTCTAGCACTTTAGCAAGCTGTTTCCTAGTTTCTTCTAGCTTACCCTCTCTGTTATGTATTACGTAAAGGGGTATATTAAGGTATGCTGAAAACAGTGAGCACATTGCCAGGTTGATAGACCTTTGAAGGTCTATATCTTCAGGTGTTTCTTGCTCCCTTTTCCTTGTAGTGTCGCGTTGCCTCCTAGCAATTATTTCCTCTGTTGAAGCATCTATGTATACAATCGCTTTTGCGCTGCCTTTTAGCAGATCGAGGTCGCTAAAGCTTAATCCAGGGCTAAGCCTGCTTTCTGATTTTATGCTTGCGTGAGTATCAACTAGCACAAGACCTTCTTGCCTCGCTATGCTTTCCAATATCTCCTGTCTCCATCTCTCTGAGATTTCTGCATAGTTGTTGATCTTTCTCATTGCATCCCTGTCAGTAATGCCAAATTCCTTCTGCGCAAGCTTTAGCATTTCATCCCCTATGTTCACCTTTGCCGCCTTGCCATTCGCAATATTTTCAAGCTCGCTAAGTGTGCTCGATTTCCCTGCCCCAGGAGTGCCAAAAACAAAAACAACATTCGCCATGAAAACAATTCCATGCTTTAGCAATATCAATCTTTCGATTTGCCTATACCCTATGCCCTGCTTGCTTTTGCTAACCTCTCAAAAAGTATTTATTTCTTAGCAGCGTCTTTATATCAGGCGACTAGATAAGTGGATGTTATGGCTGAAGGTTTCACCTCTCCCGATGACGAAGAATTGCTTAAATTCATAGAGGCTGCAAAGCCAAAGATATACATTGTAGGCGCAGGCGGCAGCGGCTCCAACACGATCTCGCGAATGTTCGAGATGAACATAGAGGGCGCAACGCTCATAGCGGCAAACACCGACGCCCACCATCTCGCCATAACCAAGGCGCACCGAAAGCTATTGCTTGGCAAAAAGACAACTAGGGGCTTGGGAGCAGGCAGTGATCCAAAGCTCGGAGAAGAAGCCGCATTAGAAAGCAAGGAAGAAATAAGGCACATGCTTAGCGACGCACAGCTTGTTTTTGTCACCTGCGGGCTCGGCGGCGGCACAGGCACAGGCTCAGCTCCTGTGATAGCGCACGAGGCAAAGGAAAACGGCGCGCTAACAGTCGGCATAGTCACCTTGCCTTTCTCCAGCGAAGGAAGGCTAAGAATGCACAACGCCCTGGAGGGCTTGGCAAAGCTAAAGCGCATGACCGATACCACAATAATAATACCAAACGACAAGCTTCTTGGCGTTGCGCCAGACCTTCCGCTTAACATGGCCTTCAAGGTAAGCGACGAAGTGCTTGCAAATGCAACAAAGGGAATAGTAGAGATGGTTACAAAACCCGGCATGGTCAACTTGGATTTTGCAGATTTGAGGAGCGTGCTTAAGGATTCAGGCTATGCAGTAATAGGCTTGGGAGAGAGCAATGGAGTGGAAACAAAAGATAGGGCATTAATAGCGGTAGAAAACACATTAAAGAGTCCGCTTCTGGATGTGGACCTTAGCACTGCGCAGAGGGCATTGGTAAACATAACCGGAGGGCCAGACCTTACTCTGAGGGAGGCTGAGAGCATATTCCAGGAAGTAGCAAGTAGAATAAGCAAGGATGCGCTGCTGAAGTGGGGAGCCAAGATAGAACCTCAGTTGCAGAAGAACACAGTCAAGGTAATGGTAGTTATGGGTGGCGTTCAATATGCTGAGTACACTGAAGAGGGAATAAAGAAAAAGGCAGACGAAATGCTGCACGGAAGCACAGACTTAGATGATATTTTCGGCTAACTTGCATTTTGCAAAGAATGCCAAAAGAACCTGCTTTATGTTGTCCAAAGTATCTAGCTTTTCTATTTCCTCTTTTGAAAACCATCCTATGTCTGTTGCTTCATCCTTTGCCAACCTAAGCTCCCCCGATACTGGCTTTGCTGCGTAGATCAGGTCAAAATGCAAGTGGGCACCGGTTTGATATGGCACATATTCCTGCAAAATCGTGAAAGGCATAGGCAGGGAAATCGCATCATTGGTTCTTATTGTTATGTCGCCGCAAGAAACCAGCTCCACCTTTAAGCCTGTTTCCTCGAGCGCCTCTCTTTGTGCAGCGTCATGCGGATGTTCGCCTGGGTCCACATGGCCACCAGGATAAATCCAAATGCCTAGCTTTTTGTGGTGCACTAGCACCACTTTGCCCTCCTTGTAAATTATGCAGCTAGCAGTTATACATTTCTTTATTTCGCTCATGTTACACACTTAGATCGGCATTAGCATTTGAATCAAAAAGCTTATTAAAGAAAACAGGAAAATAAAAGCATGAATCTTAACCCAATCACTGGCATAAAGCGTTTTTACGAGGAGTCAAAGCACATAATGAGCGTAAGCTACAAGCCAACGCACGACGAGTTCATGCGAACGCTCAAAATCGTGCTTCTGGGAATATTAATTCTTGGCGTAATGGGCTTCATCATAGCGCTGATCCTTCAGCTGATTGTCTGATTTTGCTTGCAGGTCAATAAAATATTAATTAAGCATGCTAGCAATAGAATTATTGGGCCAGGATGGCAGATCGGCTATGCGGCCGCCTGCAGAGCGGCAAAGAGGGGTTCGACTCCCCTTCCTGGCTCCACGTTTGCTTTATTAATCTTTAACGGCATTTTCTTTCTAGTGGTTTTACGGACTTTGCGGGCATAGAGAAAAAATGGCAGAAGAATTGGCAAGAAGCAAAGATATTTGAAGTAGAGCCAAACGACAAACCAGCTTACATGGTTTTCGCAGCATTTCCTTATGTAAACACACCTCTGCACATTGGTCACTTGCGAACATACAGCATTACTGACGCACTAGCAAGGTACAAGCGCATGCAAGGCTACAACGTCCTTTTTCCTATGGGATTCCATGCTACCGGAACACCTGTGCTTGCATTTGCAAAGCGCATAAAGAACAACGACCAAGAAATTATAAAGGAGCTCAAACTTTTCCATATCCCTGATGAGGACATCGCAAAGATGACAGACCCTGTTTACATAACCGAATATTTCACCAAAAACAGCGAGGCAAGCTTTGCAAGGTCTGGTCTAAGCATAGACTTCAGGAGGAAATTTGTCTCCACAGAGCCTTTCTTCAGCAAGTTTGTAGAATGGCAGTTTGGGATACTCAACGACAAGCATCTTCTTGTTCAAGGCAAGCACGCAGTTGGCTGGTGCCCTAATGAAAACAATCCTGTTGGGATGCACGACACCCTGCATGATGTCGAGCCTGAGATTGAGGAGGAGGTTGCGATAGCGTTCAAGGTCGATGGCGAAGATGCGTATATGCTCTGTGCCACGTATAGGCCTGAGACCGTATTCGGCGTAACCAACATTTTTGTCAACAGAGACAGCCAGTATGTCCTTTGCAAAATTGGCGAAGATGAAAGAAGCTTCTACATCTCCAAAGAAGCAAGCTACATTTTGGGCTTTCAGCTAAAGATAAGCATATTGAAAGAACTTAGCGGACAGGAGCTCATAGAAAAGCAGTGCATAAACCCAATGAATGGAGTGAAGGTGCCAGTATACCACGGATTCTTTGTAAAGCCTGATTTGGGCACAGGAATAGTGATGAGCGTGCCAGCTCATGCGCCATTTGATTATGTCGCTTTGGAAAGGCTGAAAAAAGCGGGCATGCCCATTCCTTTGCCAATTCCGGTTCTTAAATTGGGCTCAGGCGGTAGCGTTGCTGAAAAAGAAGGCGAGCCGCTGGCAAAGGCATATCTTGATGCGCTCGGAATCGGCATAGATGCAAGCGAGGAGAAGATAGAAGAAGCAACAAAGCTCGAGTATAAGGAGGAGTCCAGATACGGAATAATGACAGTAGAGGGCTACGAGGGGATGCGAGAGCCAGAAGCCAGGGAGAAGATAAAAGAGAAGCTGCTTAACGACAAGAACGCATTGCCAATTTACATTCTTGCGAATGCACCGGTCTATTGCAGGTGCGGCGCAAAAATTGTTGTAAAGATTGTGGAAAATCAGTGGTTCCTAAACTATGGTGACGAGCAGTGGAAGCAGCAGGTAAGGGCACATCTGCCGAATATGACATTGGTGCCGGAAAAGATAAGGTCGGCTTTTGAAAATACTGTAGAATGGCTTAATCTGCGTGCTGTTGCGCGTGCACAAGGGCTTGGCACGAGATTCCCTCTCGACAAAAACTACATAATAGAATCGCTTTCCGATTCAACGATATACCCAGCGTTCTATACTATCTCTCACATAATAAGGGGGATAGAGCCAGAGAATCTCAAGCCATCTTTCTTTGACTATGTGTTCTTGGGTAAGGGCGATATAGAGCAGGTTGCGAAAGATACTGGCATAGACTACCAAATAATTAAAAGATGCAGAGAGTCTTTCGATTACTGGTATAGGCAAACGTCAAACCACTCCGGACTAGACCTGATACCGAACCACCTTACCATGTATATTTTCAACCATCTTGCAGTCTTTAACAAGGAATATTGGCCAAAGCAGATAGTGGTCAATGGCATGCTTCTTATGGAAGGAGAAAAGATGAGCAAAAGCCTTGGAAATATTGTGCCGCTAATAGACGGCGCCGAGACTTACGGCGTAGATCCCCTTAGGATAAACCTTATTGCTGGCGCTGACCTTTATAGCGATGCAGACTTTTCTGTAAAGGCAGTTAGAGGCATCCAGGAAAGGCTTGAGTATTTGTATGATACTGCGCTGAAGCTTGACTCGCTCCAAAGCGGTGGCCTTAAGCAAATAGACTATTGGCTTTATTCAAAGCTCAGCAGGAAGGTAGAGCAAGCAACAAAGGCGATGGATGCCTTTGAGTTTAGAGAAGCGTATCAGCGCATATTCTACGACAGTGTGATAGAATTGAAGCGATACTTCGCAAGAGGCGGCAACAACGCAATTGTTGTAAAGGACTTTATCTCCGACATAGCGCTGATGCTTCAACCTATAGCTCCGCACTTTGCCGAGGAACTTTGGCACCAGCTTGGCAATAACACCTTTGTATCTCTTGAAAAGTGGCCTCAAGCTAGAAAAGACTTGGTAAGCGAAAAAATCGAGACGCTTGAAGAAGAGATAGACTCAGTTATAGAGGATGCAAAAGAAGTCTCTAACCTTATGACGAGGAAATCAGGTAAGAGGGTGAAGAGGATAAGGGTAATAGTTGCAGACCAGTGGAAAAGAGATCTTTACAACAAGTACGTTGAATCAAAGGACATTGCTAGAGCTCTAGAGGGTTTTGAAGGCAAGGTAAACAAAGATGTTGCCGCAAAATATCTTGCTCAGTTTGTGAAGCCGGGCATAGAGCTTAAGCCTATTGAGATTTCATCCAGCGAGGAATACCAAGCATTTAGCACTGCTATCGAGTATATGCAAAGTATGCTAGGATGCGATGTCAGTATAGAGGAGGAAGCAAAATCAAATTCAACAAGGGCTTCTAGAGCCTCGCCGCTAAAGCCTAGCTTGGATGTAGAACTAGAACTTGCCTAGTTAGAGCATGCCTAAGCCAAATTCTGTGTGCTCTTCTTTTTTGCCTAGCACAGAAGCTCCAGACACGCCAGTAAAGATCGCAATAACTTCTACTCTATTTTCATAAGTAGGATCCAATCTGGCTCCCCAAGTGACGTTGGCATTCGGCGCTATATGCTCAGTAAGCCTCGTACCTATTTCATTTGCTTCACCAAGGGTTAAGTCAGGTCCGCCTATTATGTGGATTAGCACGCCAGTAGCTTTTGAATAATCCACGTCAAGGAGCTTGTTCTTAAGTGTACTTTCCACAACGTCACTTACCTTGTTAGTTCCCTGCCCTGTTCCTACGCTTATCATTGCAAGCCCGCCGGCCGACATTATGTTTCTGACATCTGCAAAATCTAGGTTTATCAGGCTTGGTTGCGTTATGGTTTCAGTTATGCCTCTAACTGCCTTCGCAGTTATCTCGTCGGCTAGCGCAAACGCCTTTTCTATAGGCAGGTTTGGATAAAGGTCTACCAGTCTTTGGTTATCTATAACGACAAGCGTGTCAACGTTCTGCCTAAGCTTCTCTATTCCTTTCTTCGCGGTTTCAAGCCTTACACGTTCGAGAGAGAAAGGCATGGTCACTATGCCTATTACTATTGCACCCTGCTCTTTTGCTACTCTAGAGACTATCGGTGCGGCGCCTGTGCCTGTGCCGCCGCCCATGCCTGCAGTGAGAAAAACAAGGTTGGTATCCTTGAGCAGCAATGCGATCTCGCCCCTGCTGAGCTCAGCTGCCTTTTCACCTATCTCCGGGAATCCTCCAGCGCCAAGGCCGTGTGTAAGCTCTTTGCCAAGTATAAGTTTTGTAATGTTGTTATTGAGCATTCCAAGGTGCTTTGCATCAGTATTGAAGGCGAAGAGGCTTGCACCTTTTATATCCATTTGGCTAAGTCTTTGCACCGCGTTGTTGCCGCCTCCGCCTACTCCAACAACAGCTATTTTTGGTTTGAAAAGTTCCTCTTCATTTATCAGCTGCGTTGCTTGTTCTTGAGGGTCGCCAAATCCATACATTTCTATCGATTATTACTCAAAAACTCAAAAATAAAATACTTACCTTTGCACCCTTTTCTTTCTCGTCATGTTTGCTATTTTTCAATATTTGTTCCAAACTCTCCGAATTTCTCTCTTAGTTTGCTAACTACATGCAGGGCTGCTTCTTCCGCCCTTTCTTTTTCTGGCCCGTATGCACCTGCCGCGCATGCATGGCCACCACCGCTGCCACTTAGCAAAGGTGCAATCTCTCTCATGAATATGCCTAGATGAATGCCAAGCTTCCTGTCAAGTGGGGATCTAAGTCTTGCAGAGACCGAACCTTCGTATTGTGTCACTGCCCAAAATACAGCGGCATCTGCACCCATGTTCATGGCAGTGTCTGCAGCAACGTTTGCATGCTCCGTGGCTTTACCGAAAACTAGCAGATAGTTCCCTATTTTTTCTACGTGTGCCCTTTGCACATCTGCTACCGTCATGTACCTGTTCTCTATAGGTATGTTCTCATGGTATTGCTCTTGAAGCGCAGCATAGGAAGTACCTGAGATTTCAAAAAGCTGCGATAGTTGCAAAAAAGTAAGCGGACTTGCATTCTGTAAGTCAGCCGAATCAGCGGTTATGCCATTGACAAGAAGCAATGCTGCCTCTTTGCTTATCTTCTTTCCAAGCCTTTGTAATACTGCATAAACAATGCTTGACGTGGAATTAAAGCTTTCGTCGCTAAAAAGCAATACGGACTTTGCATTTGGCAGTTCCGTTGTCAGCTCTTCCTGCTCGAGATGGTGGTCTATAAACAGCACTTCTCCGCTATATGTAGCAAGGTCTTTTGCGAATGGACCTAAAACAGCAGTGTTGTTGGCATCGGTTACAATAACTACTTCCTTTTCCTGGAATTTTGCAGAAATCTTTTTGTCGTAGCCCACGCTTGCAAGCATTTTCTTTGCGTTGTTTGTAAGGAAGTCAGGCATTGCTACTGTGCTGTTGGGCAAATACTCTGACAACGCCACAGCCGAGCCTACGGCGTCTCTGTCGCCTATTGAATGAAAGGTTATAAGGACTTCCTTTTCAAAATAGGACCTTATGGTGTTAACAAGTTCATCAAAGTCTAGTTTCCTAATCAAGCAATCACTGGCTTCTGGATCCATATAGCTGCGAAAGCTTTTCGCCAAGCTGTTTTTCTTTTTCTTTTAGCTCGTTGTACTGCTTTGTAGAGGTGCTTATCCTTAGCCTCAGCATCTCGGCTCTGTTGTCAAGATCGCCCAATGCCTTCTCCTTTGTTGTTTCTACCATTACGCCTCCAACGCTAAGATAAATCTTTCCATTTGAGGCTTGTACTTCTTGCTTCGCCCTCTCCACCTCTTCTTTCTGGTTTTGAAGTTGATCTAGCAAAGCAGCAAAAGACCTGAGCTGCTCTTGCACTGCTTGATATTCTTCTACAAGCTTTTCTACATCGTTTTCCAAGTTAGGCCCTTGAGCCATGAAAATCAAGAATATTATTGTGCGATAGAATTAATAAGCATACAAGACTCTGTTTTCATGCTTTGAATTTTGAATAGTTACTAAAATAAAAAGTTGCCGATTGAATTTACCATGTGGCGGACCTTGAAGAATTACTAAGATCTAAAATAAGAAGTGTAAAAGACTTCCCTAAACCAGGAATTATTTTCAGGGACATCACGCCCCTGCTCAAAGATCCTATTGCTTTTGGTTCAGTAGTAGATGCGCTTGCAAAGCATTTCGCAGAAAGGCATGTGGATTATGTTGCAGGAATAGAAGCAAGAGGGTTCATAGTCGGCGCAGCGGTTGCCAGCAAGCTCGGCGTGGGCTTTATACCGATAAGGAAAAAAGGCAAGCTGCCCTACAAGACTATAAGCAAGGACTACCAGCTTGAGTATAATACTGAAACAATCGAGATCCACGCAGACGCTGTGGAACCTGGTAAAAAGGTTGCTGTGATAGATGACCTTTTAGCCACAGGGGGCACTTCAGAAGCCGCTTGCGAGCTCATAGAGCAGCTAGGCGGCAAAGTTGCGGGTGTTGGCTTTGTTGTAGAGTTGAAGGACCTTAATGGCAGGGAGCGCCTAAAGGGAAGGAATATATTTTCTCTTGCCCAGTACTGACTTTTATAGGTCGTCTTACCATGGTCGCCACCTGGTATAGCGGTAATCTGGTAAGACACCAATAAGAAAGTTATGTTGTAGAGGATTAGGAATCATTCAACACGCATCTTATTACTGTTACTTTCCTCTTTTCTTTCGGCGTTTCTCAGGGTTGCTGCTTTTGCCTCGTATGCTTTGTCAATGGCCCTCTTGAGGTGCTTGAACGGAGTAAGGTCTAATGTCTTGTCTCTAAAGTTTACCACTGTTCCCTTTTCCGCTTCTTCCATCAGCTTGCTTACTTTTGAGCTTGCACCCAAGAAGCCTTTTTCTATTATGCCATTTGCTATTGAGCCGCCGTACTTTGGATCTACTTTTGATAGGTCGTAGTTGAGCAGCTCTTCCGTGGTTGCGAACTCAGCCACAACCTTGCCTTTGTGGTAAAGCTTAGCAGATCCGTCTTTGTATATCCTTACAACAAGCCTGTTGAGCAACGGCGCCTCGTCGTGTGCTGGGTAGCCGTCGTAAGTTGTTATACTTCCGCGGCCGCGCTCGCCGTCTATGACTGCAAACTGTTTATCGGCAAACGTCACGTCATCGCTTACGTGGAGCAGTATTGGAAATATAAACTCGACGCTCTTGTTTTTTACTTCTGTTGTTACCAGCACCCCGTCAATTGTGTATTGTGCTGTATCACTTATTTTCTCTACAACAGTGACCCCTGAGCTGAAGCTTCCTATTTCCATGCCTCCCACATTCACCTTTATTGTGAACGGTTTGTTGCTGGCAAGGCCAAACTTTCCGGCCGTTGATATGCCAGACATGCCCACAGCGTACTGCAACTCGTCACGCGGCGTACTTACCTGTATTTCCATTGTGCCGTCGTCTTTCATTCGTACAGGCAGCAACTCATTCGTTTCTGTAAGTAGCCTTTCAATGATAGAGACTGTTTCGTTTGATGCGGGTATTGTGACTTGTACGTTGGCAGCTCGCGCCAGCATCGCTCGTATCGCTTCAGCGCTAGTCGCATCGACAGCGCCTGAGCCTATATCAAGAGAACGGCCTGCGCCGAAAGGCGCGCCGTCATCCTTCAACTCTAGCACAACACTACCGTCATCGAGAGTTATATGGCCGCCTCCGCCGGGTCTCAAATCTTCCACAGTAATAGTGCCTTTCAGCTTTCCAGTGGCAAAGGCCTCCCAGTTGCTTGGGATTGGTGCAGCTTTAAATTCATTCAAAGTAGTGATCCTCAATGGCACCAAAGTGACTTTCCTCTCGTCTTCGTTGAAAGTTACTCTCATTACCACTATTTGTCTCTCGCCAGCAAGCTTATCGAGCTCCTGCATTTGCTCTTGCATAATATCACCATAAGCAGTTAGTTTTTGGTCATTTATAAACATTTCTATTGTGCAGGGAGCGCCTAAAGGGAAGGCATATATTTTCTCTTGCCCAGTACTGACTTGCGACAGCCATCGGCGTTGCCGATGCGATACTAACTTATATTTTTGTGCGGAATTATCATCATGCTTAACGAGGCCTCACTCATAGAAAACGAGCTAACGCTAAGGAAGCTGAGGATAGACAGCACAACCACCGAGACAAGAAGGGCCATTGCAAGGTGGCTCGCGCTTGCATTGGGGCTTGTCAATCCCGGCGAGTCTAGGCAGAGCGCCGTGGAGGTGCTAGACAGCCTTCTCTATTTCCAGTTCGTAAAGCAGCAAGACCCTGATGTTGAAATGATAAAACAATACATAGCAACAAATTGGGAACCTATAAATGAGAAGACGCTGCGATACCACCTTCTTCGAATGAAAAGAATGGGTCTTATTGATAATTCGCAAGGCAAGTTTTACTTTAAGCCTCCTGCAAGCGGAGACAGGTTTAATGCCAACGTAGTTTTTTCCAGCATATTCGAACAGAATTTAAAGGAAATCGTTGAAAGAATAGGGAAGGTCATAGAGGAGTTTAGAAACAAGAGCAAGATCATGGGTGAGTAGACGAAGCGTGAGGTTTACTTCTGGATACTGCTTGTAGTGGCAATATTGGGCGCTGCCCTTTATCTGAGGCTTTTCTATCAGCCGGCAGTGAGTATAGTCCTTACCTCACCTACAAACATTAGCCTCTATCCGTATCAGCTAGCAGAGATTCCGATAAAGGTTTTAAACAACGGCGGAACACCGATAAGGAATATGAGTATTGGGGTATATGTCAATTCTACCCTCAACACATTATACAAAGTTACTCTTCCTCCAGGGAAGTTTGTGTTTCTCAATTTTACCTATGTACCGTCTTTCAACTCTACTTTCGAAATAACAGCAGTTGCAGACCCTGGAAGGCTTTATGACATAATCGACAGGCCTCTTGCAAGGTCTACAACTTATCTTCACGTTGCTAAGGCCGAAGAGCCAAGCGCGTATGCGATGCTTCCTGCAGGCAACATAGTAGCAGAGAAGATCGAGCATTTAAATGCCGGCGGCTATGCGCTAGCAAGTTATCTTAATGCAACATACGGCCTTACAAGGATAAAGCTTACTAATGTGTCTTATTTCAACAATTTTCTAGACTCTATTTTGCAGTATGTGCTCACAAATGTTAGGCAGCTTGCTGCTGCCGATGCAACCTATGCTAATGGTACTTCCGCTTCCGCGGTTTGGATTATGGGTTTCTTATCCCCAAATCTCACAAACACAGCAGCGCTCATAAACGGGCTCAAGGCTGAGAATATAAGCGTAGCCGGAAAGCAAGTTACTGTAGTTTACTTTCCAAACGACACGACCCTCTGTAGTTACTATTCGCAAGGTTGGCTTAAGATGCTGTTGGCAAGGCCAGGCAATTGCACAAGCATGTTGTCTGCAAAGCGCGCGAGCTCTGTTCTGCTATCAAGCTTCTATTCCAACACTGCAATAGCTAATGCAATTAACCTTGGCAATTATTCACTAGTAACTCCAGAAGGCGAAAAGGCAGGGGCTTTTGCGCTTCTAGATAATGCGTCTTTTCTCTACTCAACCATATCTTCAAATTCCTTGGCTTATGAAGAGCCCGTTTGTTACGGCCTTATAACAAACACCTCAAATGTTAGCTACTGCTCGCAATACCTATTTCCAAAGAACAACACCTTTGTAGGAACAAACGCTCTTATGAGGACTACTGCATACATAGGCAATTACAACCTTTCAGTATTTTCTCTACTTAGCTCCTCTTACCTGCTACAGCAAGTGCCGATAAACATAGGTATAATAAGGGGCTTTGAAATAGAAGGAAAGCCTTTGATGTTTAGCTCAGGTATAACAAACATGTGCTCATTCAACAATACCTTCTCATGCTCGAACGTAAGCTTCCTCAACGGGAACCTTTATTTCAGCCTTAAGAATCTAAACTCTACCTTGCATATTCTTAACGCATCCTGCTATTTGCTTCCGCCTTACAAACCCAAGCCTGTAAATGTGACATTGGCAAAAGGCCAGGTTGTGAACATGAGCATTCCTTGCTACGACCTTGGCAAAAGCATTACCGGCCTTGCGCTCAATCTCAGGCTTTTTGTAGGCATAGGCTATTCAATAAATTCAACAAACCACGAGATAATAGGGAGAGCTTACATTCCGATAGGCTGACATGCCCGCAGAGGCCGTTTGAGGGGAAGCATGGACTTATACGCTTCGTTTTTAGCAAAATACGGCACCTTTACTTCTATTCAGCGCCTTGCAATGCCGATCATCGAAAGCAAGGAAAACTGCCTAATCATAGCCCCTACAGGCAGCGGCAAGACAGAAGCGGCAATGCTGCCTTTGTTTTCCAGGCTTGGAAGGGAAGAGGAGAAGAGGGGAAAAGGAATACGGGTAATCTACATTACTCCTCTGCGTGCGCTCAATAGGGACTTGCTTAAGAGGCTCAAGTGGCTTGCGTCAGAAGCAGGGATAAGCATAGCGGTAAGGCATGGCGACACACCGCAGTCAGAAAGGCAGCAGCAAGCGGCAAATCCGCCTGCAGTTCTTATCACCACTCCAGAAAGCCTACAAAATCTTTTCCTTTCAGAGAGGCTCAGGAAAGCACTTGCGAATGTAGAGGCTGTTGTGGTTGACGAAGTGCATGAACTTTTTCCAAACAAAAGAGGCGCACAGCTTGCTATTGCTTTGGAGAGGCTTGCTGTTTATGCAGGCAACTTCCAGAGAATAGGGATAAGCGCAACCATAGGGAATGTGGAAGAGGCAAAGGCATGGCTTTTTGGCAAAAGACCTTGCAAAATAGCAAAATCAGAAGAGGTAAAAGAGCTGCAAGTAGACATAGAAATGCCGCTTAAGCCTAAAGAGGCCTACGCCTCTTTTAGAAAGCAGTTCGGCCTTAATGATTCTGCGTTGGCAAGGATAGAGCGTATTGCCGAGCTCATAAGAAATTCAAACTCTCTCCTTCTTTTTGCAAACACAAGACAGGTCGTAGAATCTTTGGGAAACAAGCTTATCGCTTTCGACAAACAATATGGCTTTGGAGGCATAGGAGTACACCACAGCTCGCTAGACAAAAGCGAAAGGATTGCTGTAGAGGAGGCGTTCAAGAACGGTAAAATAAAGAGCATAATAGCAACAAGCTCATTAGAACTAGGCATTGATATCGGAACTGTGGACATGGTTGTGCAATATGGTTCTCCAAAACAAGCTACAAGACTTGTGCAGAGAATTGGCAGGGGCAGGCACAGGGAACAAATCGCATCGCGAGGTAGTATAATAGTCTCCACAGCCCTAGAGGCTCTAGAATCTCTCGCAATATTGGAGCAGGCAAAGAAGGGCGAGCTTGAACAATACCATGTACAAGCCAAAGCGGCAGACGTGGTGATAAACCAGCTGTGTGGCATGGTGCTGGAAAGGAAGGAAGTAAGCAAAGACGAAGCCTATTCTATAATAACGTCAGCATTCCCTTTTGCACAAATGACAAGAGATGAGTTCTATAAAATAGTGCAATTTGCGTTAGAACAGAGGCTCATTAAAGAAGTGGGCGGTAAACTAGGCCAGGGTTCCAGGACTAGAAGCTACTTCTATGCAAACATAAGCACAATACCCGAAAATGCCAAATACACAGTGATAGAATCCGTAACCAACAAGGTCATTGGTTTTCTTGATGAAGAGTTTGTTGCAAACTACCTAGACGAGGGCGTTGTTTTCATAACCAAGGGCATGCCTTGGAGGGTAATAAGCATAGATGGCTATTTGATAAAAGTTGAGCAAAGCAGCCAAGTAGAGGCAGCAATACCTGATTGGGAGGGCGAAGATTTGCCAGTTACTAGAAAAACTGCAGAGGCCGTTTTTGAAATGCTTGATTCAGGAAAAATTCAGGCAGATTGGCTCGACATAAATTCTCTCAGCGCGATCAAGAAACTTAGGAATGAGCAATCAAGATATTTGCTGCCTTCTTTAAGAAAGGTTGTTGTTGAAAACACTGACGAGGCCTCTGTAGCGTTGATTCCTGCGGGTAAGCAGGCCAATGAGCTCATAGCGAGGCTTATCTCCTTTGCCATATCTGCGGCAGGATACGAGGTATCGGCAGCTGCTACGCCCTATGCAGTAATAGTAAGGTTTGGCAATTCGATAAAAAGGCCAGACCTTATCCGGCTTTTGACAAGTGGCAGCCTTCTAAACCTCCTAGACGGCGACGCGTATCTTATCAACTCAGATGTTTTCAGGTATAGACTAGTGCAAGTGGCTAAGCTTTCAGGAG
Source organism: Microcaldota archaeon (assembly GCA_023270015.1). Classification (GTDB taxonomy): domain Archaea; phylum Micrarchaeota; class Micrarchaeia; order Micrarchaeales; family CABMGC01; genus JAGDXZ01. Next base: position 29,523 of record JAGDXZ010000050.1, read on the forward strand.
TTGTCGAGAAAAATGCAGTGCTAACAAGGCGCGACACTACAAGGCTTGTAAACTTCTATAAAGGGACTCCCCTTTTTGAAGAGGCTAAAAGAGATACTCTTGCCAATTACTTTGATTTGAATGCTGCAAAGGAGATTCTGGAGAAAATAAAGAAAAAAGAGATTGAAGTCAGCGTCGTAGAGGGCTTATCTCCTTTCTCCAAGGAAGTAATAAGCAGTGCGTTTGCATATGCTGAGCTTTTGATAGAACCGCGCAGCGAGAGTGAAATAGAGGAGCTTAGGAAAGAAATAGTGGGAAAGCAGGTAGAGCTCCTTTGCACCTATTGCGGCTTTGCCTTCTTCCATGAGATAAAGGAGAAGGATGAAGAGATCAAGTGCCCCAAGTGCAGAAGTCCGATGCTCTGCTTTTACTCCGATTCCAGAGCAGGGATAATGGAAAAGAAGAAAAGGGGCAAGGAGCTTAGCGAAAAAGAAGAAGAGGAGTACGCAAGTATGGTAAAAGAGGCAGGGCTTGTAAGCTCCTACTCAAACAGGGCGCTCATAGCCCTTTCCACTTATGGCATAGGCTTTTCTACAGCCTCAAGAATCCTCAGGCTATCAAGGAAAACATACAGTGAGCTGTTTGTGGACTTGCTGATTGCACAGAAGAATTTCATACGCACAAAGAAATATTGGCAAGAAAGGTCAAAGCTTTAGCTTCTCAGCGGGTATTTCGAGCACTTTAGCAATCTCGTTCTTGTCTGCCGCGTTGACCTTCTCCGCCAGTACCTCAAGATGGTTTATGTTGCACTTCCTTGGCTTTGGCCTAAGCTCTGTTACTATGCTCACAAAATTATCATCTATTACCTTTACAATCACTGCCTTCCTGCCTGCATCTCTTCCATACTTCTTTATACATACCCTTCCTTCTTCGATTAGTCTCATTTTCTCACCTTCCTAATTTTTTCTAGCACAGTCTCTGCAACCTTGTCAGCAGAAAGCTGGTTAACATCAAGCACAATGTGGAAAGGAGAAAAATCAGAGCCTAGGTGTATGCCGTAAAGCTTTTCATAAAGATCCTTGTTCTCAATGTCTCTTTGCTTTATTATCTCCTTAGCTTCTTCCAAGCTTATGCCATCTCTCTGCGAAAGCCTCTTAGCCCTTTCCTCCGGGCTCGCCTCGAGCCATATCTTGATGCCAAAGTCGGTAAGCCAAGGTAGCGTGTAGCTTGTTATCACAACATCCCCTTTTGATGCAAGTTCTATGAGCCGTTTGTCAACCTCCATGTCGTATTCGGGATTAGACGCCCTTTCGTGCAGGAACTTCATGCCGTCAGGCGTGTCCCACCAGTTCGCAGTAGCTGGCTTGTAGCCGTGTTCTTTTGCTAGCTCGATGAGTATTTGCGAGCCACTAGCAGTTTTCAAGCCAAGCTCTTTTGCTAGCTTCTCAGCAAGCGTTGTTTTGCCGCTAGCTGGCAGACCAGAGATAAGTACGCACTCCATTCAAAAACCTAGTGCGCCATCATTTGCAGCACATAGTTCCTTTCCTTTAGCCCTATGTCATTTAGCTTCATCTCGCCATGCTCTATCCTGCTCGCTAGCGTAACTACCCTCGCTGTGCACCTGCTGCAGAGCACTCCGCCAAATAACCTCTCTACGCTTTTCCTACTTTTCCCTCTCAGCTTGCTTGTTACGCTTATTCCGTTTATTTCAGCGCCGCAGATTGCGCATCTTGGCAATGCATGTGCTTTCCTCTCGTAGTGTATTACGTGCCTTCCTTTTGGCGTTACCCTGTCGAGCCTCCTTACGCTCCTTGATCTATTTTTAGGTTGTGGCAATTCAAAGCACCTCTAGAATGGTTAAGGTTAAGCAAAAGCTTATATATTAATTTAAGCATAAAATTAAAATGCTTAGCATATTGCTAGGCGATTTCTGAGTTAGGTGGTTTTTTGGCAATTATTGGAGACAAGGATGCAGCATACTTGCGCGATCTGTTCAGCAAGAAGATGAAGGGGGAGGTAAACCTGATACTTTTTACCAGCGATTCAGGCGAATGCCAGTTGTGCGATAAGACACTAGAGCTCATGAAAGAGGTAGCCTCGCTCAGCGACAAGATAAAGCTCACTGTTTACGATATCAAAAAGAATGAGAGGGAGGCAAAGTTTTTAGAGGTTGACAAGGTGCCTGCGCTGATAATCGGGGGCAAGAAAATATATCCTGCCTATTACTTCGGCATGCCTTACGGCCACGAGTTTGCGGCACTTGTTAACGACATATTGGTTGCTTCAAACTCCGAAACTACTTTGAAAAATTCAACAAAGGAAAAGATAAGGGGAATAAGCAAAAAACTCAACATAATGGTATTTGTTACCCCCACATGCCCATACTGCCCAATAGCGGTGCACATGGCGCACCAGTTTGCAATAGAGAACAGCAACATAAAGGCTCAGATGATAGAAGCGATGGAGTTTCCAGAGCTTGCTGACAAATACGGCGTCATGGCTGTTCCAAAAATTGTGATAAACGACGCTGTGGAGTTTGAAGGTGCGGTGCCTGAGGAAATGTTTTTGGAGTATATCGACGAAGCAGTAAAAAAGGCTCAGTAACCTTGCTAATCGCTAATAGAAGCTGAGCTGTTTTAGGCGTGTGTCTTTGTTTCTAGAAAGGTTATCTGCCTTTCTTAGCGTAGACTCGATTTCTTCTTTTATTTCGCTGTTGAATTTTCCTTCTTGCGACACCATATAGTAGGATTTTCTTTTTAACTCTTTTAGATCTTTAGAATTAAGGTTGTAATAATTCAGAAATACACTGACGGAGTTGATAGGCTTTCCATCATAGAGGCGCACAACCTCGTGGTTCTGAATTATTTGAGCATTCCTGTCTGTTAATATTATTGCATAAGCTATCGCTTGCTTAAGGTCTTCGCTATGATCTCTCGATTTGTCCTCAATTACTGTTATTTCCACCCCGCCATTTTTGTGTTTTACCACTACAGCATCAGGCGTGCCTCTTAGCCCATATGTCGGGCTGCATATAAATGCCGAAAATATGATGTCTTTGCCAGAGCGTATGCTTTCAGTTATTCCTTGCGGAGAAATTTCTTTCGGAGATGTTTTCAAATTGCGCATGTTAGCCAATCTTTCATGATCTATAATGCCTAATATTGGGTGTATGTAGTTTGGTATGTGATTTCCTTCATTTGCGCCAATCTGTGCAAGACTGCCTGCCCCTACACAAACTTTTTTAAATCCGCAGTTTTCGCAGATTCCGTTGAATGGCTCCCCCGTAAAGCCACCATGATATATTGTCTGCGGGATTAATATTTCTTTTTATAATGTTGAGCTTGCTTAGAGGAGAGGCCACTAAAAGCAACAAATAGAAAAGATTTATAAATGATAAAAATAATAAACTACTACG
>JAGDXZ010000034.1:0-320 GCA_023270015.1 Microcaldota archaeon
GTAACAGTATATACCAAGACGCCATTTAAATAAAGTAAATAAAGCACATTGGTACCAGAGTTACTCGAAATAAGAGCTACGTTATACCACCTATTTGTGTATATCGGTACACTAGTACATATCCACCTTACTCCGGATTCTAGGATCGCAAGCGTATTGCCCTGGCACCCTGTATTGCTGCCACCTATATATGGGCCGTATCCGTTTGTGCCACCATTATTCCCTAATAAAACTATTGTTTGGCCTGCTGTAGAATTTGTATTGAAAAAGGCGAATATAGTCGTGTTTACCACTGCTTTAGTTGGTAGAGGAGTTGATAT
>JAGDXZ010000034.1:330-3740 GCA_023270015.1 Microcaldota archaeon
GAGGCCCATTCGGCCTGAAGACCTGGCATGCGCCAGGCGGCGCCTTCGGCGCGAAGTTGTTGCCGTTGAAAACGCCAAGCTGGAACAAGGCGCCGAGCACTACTGCAATAATTAGTATTGCCCAGCCATACGTCATGAGGTATTCCATTGCAGATTGTGCCCTTGAAGAAACTTTAACTAGCAACTTTGCTGAAAGGCTGCGATTAACAAGATTGTGGTTTTTCGAACTTATCCTGCGTACTCCTTGTCTCTGCATGCCCTCACCAATCATATTTTTAAAAAAAATTAAAAAAGGTATCTTGGCTGGCTAAAACCTGTGGAACCGCATCTTGCCTTATCTAGCACTCAATTTTATATTTTGCCTGTGTATATGTAGAACGATTTTATGGAACCCGAGGTTTACTTATTCGAAGAAGCTGCGAAGATGAACCTAGACAAGTTCGCACTTGGAGGAAAAGGCTACGGTCTTGTGGAAATGCAGAAAATAGGATTGCCAGTACCTCCTGGAATTGTCATAACGACACACATGTGCAACGAGTTCTTTGCAAGAGGCAAGAAGATATGGCCGGAGCTCAGGCAGGCAATCCTTGACAAGCTTGAAGTGCTTGAAAACAAGACAGGAAAAAGGTTCAACGATGAAAAGAGCCCGTTGCTAGTTTCAGTAAGATCCGGCGCGCCTTATTCTATGCCTGGCATGATGGACACTGTGCTCAACCTGGGAATAAACGACAAGATAGCAAAAGCTCTTGCAGAAAAAACCGGCGACGAGAGGTTTGCTTACGACACCTACCGCAGGTTTATTCAACTGTTTGGCAAGATCGTGCTTGGAATAGATGGCAGCAAGTTTGACGCTTTGCTTGAAAACCTGAAGAAAAGCAGGGGCTTTGGCTCCGATGCCGAGGTTGATGCGGAAGGCTGGAAGCAGCTTGTAGAGCAGTACAAGCAGCTGGTTAAGAAAGAAACTGGGTCTGAGCTAGAGCAAGATCCAGAGAAGCAACTGATGCTTGCAGTTGGAGCCGTATTCAATTCTTGGTGGAACAAGAGGGCTATTGAATACAGGAAGATATACAACATACCAGACACGCTCGGCACAGCAGTCAACATAGTGATGATGGTCTATGGCAACATGGATGACAAATCAGGCACAGGCGTCGCATTCACCAGAGATCCTTCAACAGGCGAGAAGAAGCTTTACGCTGAGTTCTTGACAAAGGCGCAGGGAGAAGACGTAGTGGCAGGCATAAGGACGCCTTTGCAGGTAGAAGAGCTAAAGAAAAAATTCCCGGAAATTTACAAGCAGCTTCTAGACATAGCCGACAAGCTAGAGCACTACTTCAAGGACATGCAGGATATTGAGTTCACCGTAGAGAGCGGCAAGCTTTACATGCTGCAAACAAGGAACGGCAAGCGCACAGCGCAGGCCGCGCTCAAGATAGCAATCGACATGGTAAAGGAGAAGCTCATAAGCAAGGAAGAGGCGGTGCTGCGCATTGAGCCTGAGCAATTGCAGAGGCTTCTCTACAAGCAGCTAGACCCTAAGGCAAAGGCAGAGCCCATAGCGAAAGGCTTGCCCGCAAGCCCTGGCGCTGCAGTAGGCAAAGTTGTGTTCACCGTTGAAGACGCAGTAGAAGCAAAGAAAAAGGGAGAGAAGGTTATAATGGTAAGGCCCGAAACAACGCCTGAGGACATAGCTGGAATAGCGGCATCTGAGGGCGTGCTTACAAGCAGGGGCGGCATGACAAGCCATGCGGCAGTGGTGACAAGAGGCATGGGCAAGCCTTCTGTAGTAGGGGCAGAGGCGGTAAAAGTAGATGTTGCCAACAACAAGTTTGAAGTCAGCGGCAAAGTTGTGAAGAAAGGCGACATTGTCACCATAGATGGAACCTCTGGCTCCGTATTCCTAGGAGAGATGCCACTGATAGAGCCTAAGCTTGGCGGAGACCTTGCAACCCTGCTGTCGTGGGCTGACTCGATAAGGAAGCTCGGAGTAAGGGCAAACGCCGATACCCCTGAAATGGCAGCAAAAGCAAGGGAAAACGGTGCAGAGGGCATAGGCTTGGCAAGGACAGAGCGAATGTTCAACTCGCCTGACAGGCTTTCGATAGTGCAGGAAATGATACTAGCTGAGAACAGCGAGGAAAGAGCAAAGATACTGCAAAAGCTTAAGCCTTTGCAAAAGGGCGATTTCAAGGAGCTGTTCAAGATAATGAAAGGCTTGCCGGTTACAATAAGGCTTCTCGACCTTCCATTGCACGAGTTCCTGCCGAAGCTTGACGAGCTCCTGCCAAAAGTGACAGAGCTAAGGCTGAAAGGCGACACGAAGGAATTGCCGAGATACGAGCGCATACTTAGCAGGGTTTTGGAGCTTAGGGAGCAGAACCCTATGATGGGCCAGCGTGGCGTAAGGCTTGCACTCATGTATCCTGAAATATACAAAATGCAGGTAGAGGCGATAATAGAAGCGGCAGCGGAAGTGGCGAAAGAAGAAGGCAAAGCGCCTATCGTAGAGATTATGATATCGCAGGTTGCGAGCGCTGGAGAGCTGAAGAAGGCAAGGGAGATAGTGGAGCAAACGGCGCAGGAAACGCTGAAGAGGCTCAATGCAAAGATAGAATACAAGGTTGGCACAATGATAGAAACTCCAAGGGCAGCGCTTACCGCAAAAGAGCTTGCAAATGTTGCCGACTTCTTCTCCTTTGGCACAAACGACCTAACCCAAGCCACTTTCGCATTCAGCAGGGACGACGTTGAAGCTAAATTCGTGCCTTTCTACATAGAGAACAAGGTACTGGATGCAAATCCTTTCGAGACAATCGACACCAGTGGCGTTGGAAGGCTTGTTCAGATAGCTTCCGAAGAAGGCAAGCAGGCAAATCCTAAGCTCAAAGTAGGAGTATGCGGAGAGCACGGCGGAGACCCCAACTCAATAATGTTCTTCAGCACTACGAAGGTAGACTATGTAAGCTGCTCGCCTTACCGCGTGCCAGTTGCCAGGCTAGTTGCTGCACAGGCAGCAATAAAAGGAAAGAGCAAGGCAACAACTGCGTGATTAAATGAAGGCCAAAGCCCGTGAGGAAAGAGAGGAAATAAAAGTAATGCACAGCAAAGGGAAGTTCTACGTCAAGACCCCTCATGGAATTGCGGTGCTGCTCTACAAGCCCGCAGGCAAGGGCAAGATCAACATGTACCACACTTTCGTTCCAGATGAGGATAGAGGAAAGGGAATTGCTGAGAAGCTTGCCTTTGCCGCTTTTGCATACGCAAAGGAGAAAGGGCTGAAGGTAATACCCGGCTGCTCATATGTCAGCTATTTCGTAGAAAAGCACCAGGAGTACAGCAGCATGATAGTATTCAGCTGACATCCTCCCACGAATAAATTCGTGGGGTTCCTTTCGGCTTGATGCCTACTT
>JAGDXZ010000037.1 GCA_023270015.1 Microcaldota archaeon
TGGCGCAAACAGAAGCCGCGTTTATTGTAGAAAAGGACTCCTGCGAAGTGATTACGAAATAGTCTAAAGCCAATTTTTATATACAGGGCAAGAGAAGTCGTATTATGCAACTGAGAGAAGGCTCTGACATAAAGGCAGAGCTTATCAGGCTAGATGACAGCTTAGGGGAAAATGACTATTCTGAAAGGGCAAGATACGCTGATGAGAATGCTGAAAAGATACTCGAAGATGCAAAAACAGATCGCGGGATACTTTATGTTAAAGTGAATGGAGTAAGCCTTGCCGAGTACTATGCAGAAAACGGCAGCGACAAGATAAAATCCATGCTTTTGACAACGCTTTTTAGACCGAAAAGAGAAGAAGACAGGCTCCTTCTCCTTCAAATAGCAAAACACCTGATCAGCAGCGATTACTTTCCATCGCTTGTGGCTTTTTCAGTTTCAAACGCAGGCAGGTTGGAAAAAGAGCCCGTTTACGAGCTACCGCTCGAGGCTCTTGCGAAATGGCGCGGGCTGGGAGATGAAGCTGCTGAGAAGATCAGGCAAGCAATAGAAAAAAGCGATAGCGTAGTAAGAAAAGCGCTTCCTTTCAGGGCCTTGGCTTGGCAAAATCGCCAATATAACGATGAGCATTTGCTAAAGCTTGTTTTGAAAAAAGAAGGCGTATCGACGCTGCCAGAAGCCATGGAGCTTGTTCCTGCAGCAACGGGCTTGGTTTACCAAGGGCTAATAAGCGAAGGCGAAATAGCTGAGGCTTATGAAGCTACAGGCTCTTTCAAGCTAGCCTTGGAAAAAATCCTAGATGAAAAAAGCGAGGAGGTAATAAGGCAGCTAGGCTTCAGGCTAAACAGGGCTAAGAAGGCAAGCGTAAAGGCTTTGACTGAAAATCCGCAGGTGCTTCTCGATCTGGCCATATATGCTGAGAAGCATTCAGGCAATGCGTCAAAGTACTTGCATCAAATATTTGAAAGCTACCTTGAAGAGGGCATAGAAGGCTTTAAGAACTTCAAGTTTCATGGCCATGAGCCTGCAAAGGAGCAGCTGCCAGAAGAAATTGCAAAGAGGCTTGAAAAGCTAGATTCAATAAAAGTGGAGTATGCTAAAAGAGCCAAGATTCCTTTCGACAAAATAGGAAAAGACATTGAAACATTCGAAAAGAACAAGGCAGAGCTTTATAGAACGGCAAAGCAGTATATGGAACTTGTAGAGAAAAAGATTGAAGAAGCAATAAAGGAGCTTGAAGGCTTAGGCAACGCAGATGCAAGTAAAATTATTGAGGCCTTAAGAGAAAAGGAATTTGAAACGATAAAAAATGAGCTGGGCAAAAAGGAATTAAGCGAAGAAACTAGGCGCATGGGAAACAAGGCAGCGAGCCTTATAAGGCTCTATGATGCGCTTAGCAGCATAGAGGCAATGGAGAAGTTTGCACAAGAAATCAAAGGCATGAAATATGAAACAAGCACAGAACAAGAAAAATTCGTGGAGGAAAATGCGGAGAAGCTGAAAGACTACGTGGATTACCTTATGAAAATTGCAAAAGGCATAGAAAGGGATAAAGGAAAAATAACATGCAGCGGGGAAGGCAATATAGAAGAGGGCAAGGCGGCAGCACAAGCGTTGGCTTCGGCATTTGGATTGCTTGAACCTGCAAATAATAAACCGGAAAGAATCTTTGCACAAATAACCTTTGATCCTGTCGAGCTAATAGAGTTTGGCAGGCATGGATCAAGCGGCGTAGGCAATTGCCAAATAAGCACCGGCAACTCTTGGGAAAACCAGGGAATAATGAGCATAATAGGAGATGCAAATGAGCTCATGATAGTATTTAAGGATGAACAAGAAAACGTGATAGGCTTTTTGCAGGTTCACGTGCTTTACTCCAAAGAAGAGAAAAATTACATTTTGCTGTTCGAGCACAAGGCGTATACAAACATGCCAAACAAAGCAGATGAAATTAGAGAAGCAGCAAGGAAGCTTGCATACTTAGTTGAAAAAGAAACTGGCCTGCGCGCATACACGCCTTCTGATGGAGGTGAGCTGCGCACGGTAGTTGTGCCTCGCACTATTGTTAACAGGTACCTTGACTTTTTGAACAAATGGGAACCAGGCAAGGTTATGGCAAAAGTGGCTGTTGAGCCCATTGTGAGAGAGGAAATGGGCCTGAAAAGGAGCTAAACAGAATCGCCAAACCAACTCAAACAAATCTTGCAGCAAGTATTTTATTCTTTTAAGAACATGTAGTATTGGCGACCATGCAGGTTCAAAAACAGCTCAGCTTTGAAGAGGCATCCAGCCTTGAGGCTTTTGTCAAGGATGCGACTTGGAAGGACTTGCTGATAGAGCTAGTGAGAAAGAACGAGCTTGATCCCTGGAACATAGACATTACCAAGCTAGTCGCAAGCTACATAGCCACTATAAGGCAGATGAGGCTTCTTGACCTTCACATACCTGCGAACATAATGCTTGCTGCAGCTTTGCTTGTCAGGCTGAAAAGCGACATGCTGAGCTTCGGCAACGAGGCAGAGCAGGAGGAGGAATATGTGCAGAGCCCGCCCAACCTAGAGGCATCAGTTCTTCTTCCAAAGCTCAGGCTACCGGTTAAAAGGAAGATTACACTCGACGAGCTCATAAGCGCAATGGACGAAGCGCTAAAGATAAAAGAAGAGCGGGAAAGGCGCAGCTTGGAGCGCACAAAGCCCATGCCCATAGTAGTTTATGGAATAGACATAACAGAAGAGGCCAACGAACTTTACAATATTATTTCCTCAAGCAGGCACATGGAGTTTTCAAAGCTCGTGGAGATGCTGCCGGAGAAGGATCCTTTGCTTGAAATCTTCGTGCCGCTGCTGTTCCTAGCCAACGAAAACAAGGTTGAGCTCTTCCAGGAGCAGTTCTTCGGAGAGATAAGGATAAGGGTGGTTTGACGGACGAGCAGGATTACAAAAATCTTGTAGAGGCAACACTCTTCATGGCTTCAAGGGCCCTGTCTCCTGAGGAGATTGCAAGCATAGTGGGCATCGGCGCCGTAGGAAAGGTTGTTGAGTATATAAAGCAGCTTCAGGAAGAGTACAAGCAGAGAAGCACGGCGCTAGAAATTGAGGAGATAGCTGGAAGGTACATGCTCACAATAAGGCCAGAGTATGCAAGCAAGGTAAGCGTCCTCGCGAGCGGGCCTGAGCTCAGCAAAGGCGCCCTCAGAATCCTTGCCTACATAGGCAAGAATAACGGAATATTGCAGAGCGAGCTTGTAAAGGCCTTTGGCGAGAGCACCTACGACTATGTAAAGGAGTTGACCGAGAACATGTTCATAACTTCTAAGAAGCAAGGCAGGAGCAAAAGGCTCATGCTTACAGACAAATTCTACGAGTACTTCAGCATCAAGCAAGGAGATATCGAAAAAGCAGAATCTGCCAACGCAAATGCCAATGCAAGCCAGAGCACCTAGTATGTTGGGTGCTGCTCCTCTATTCCTTCAAGGTGGTTCAAGTAAA
>JAGDXZ010000042.1 GCA_023270015.1 Microcaldota archaeon
CGGACCTCCCGATTATCAGTCGGGCGCTCCAACCAGGCTAAGCTACGGGCCCTCTAATGATTTTTATCAAAAATCCTTTAAATAGCTTTCATTATCTCTGCAAACTTTTTCAGGTCTTTTTCCATTTCGCTCCTTATGCTGGGAAAGCGCAAGGCTGCAGCAGGATGAAATGTTGGAAAATATGTTATTCCATCTTTTGAAACCGGCTTGCCATGAAGTTCGCTAGCGCTTCCTTTGCCGAGTAATGCACCAATTGCAACATTGCCTAGAAGAAGAATGAATTTTGGCTTTATTATATCAATTTGCCTCTTTAGGAAAGGCAGACATAATGCTATCTCACTCGGGCTTGGCTCTCTATTGCCTGGCGGATAAAACTGCACAACGCTGGTTATGTATGCCCTATCCCTCTTTATGCCTGCTTTCTTGAGAAGCGTGTTAAGCAGCAAGCCACTTCTTCCGACGAATGGTCTCCTTTGCTCGTCTTCCTGTTTTCCAGGTGCTTGGCCGACTAGCATAATGCTGGCGTTTAACGGTCCTTCTCCTGGTACAAAGTTCTTGCTAAGCTGCCAGCCGCTCATTTCTGGCAACTTGGCATAATCCTCATTCAGCTTTGACATTGCTTCATATCTGCTTACATATTCGTAGACTTTCGGAAGCACTTCTTTGATATCTTTGTAACTTGCTTGCAAAAGCATGCTTTCCTGGTCTAACCAAGCATAGCCAACGTGCTCCGCAGATATTTTAACGCTTTTGGTTGAGGATTTTGCTATGAAAAATTTTACTGTCTTCATTACCTTTTCCTTTCCTTCGTAGAAGAAGTATTTCGTCTGTATTGAGAAATAGGGTAAGAAAAATGGCTCGAGCCCAGTTTCTTCTTTCACCTCGCGTTTGGCTGCTTCAAGAGCAGTTTCCCCCTTTTCAATATGCCCTTTTGGAATATCTGTGTCTTGCTCCCTTTTCAAAAGCAAATACAAAGGTTTTCCGTCTTCTATGAAATATACAAATGCGCCCGCCGAGTATTCAAACTTCATCTTGACACCATTTGTGTTACATCATATTTCTCGCTATGCAATAGGCGCTCAATAGCCGTGACCGCTCGGTTTCGTTGTAATAGTAGGGGTTTGCTATGTTGTAGAAGAAGGTATAAAGAGAGTCTAGTCCTTCGCAAGTCTGCATGCGCACAAGATATTTAGGAATTATCACATAGGCGTTTGCTACCACTGAGGATGCATTATACATAGTAAACACCACTCTAGTCCTATAAACAAAAAACTCGGAGCCGTTGGCTATTATGTCATACATTTCTCCTGTAGTGCCGTTTGAATCAAAAACCCAGATTCTTGACTTTACCGTGTTGTTGGCCAGCATGCCCTTTGTCGTCCCGATTCCAGGCCTTGCAATATAAAGCAACAGGGGGTTAGAGGAGTTTATGCTGTTATTCCATGCAAAAAATCCAATTCCATAGGCTGTGCTTACATATATGTTCTTTAGTCCCTTCCCAAGAAGGCTAGAGCTTATCAGCCTCGAAATGCTGGAATTGTGCGGGTTTAGTGCTGTCTGGTTTGCTAGTGCAATTGTTGAAATGGTCATCGCCGTTGAGTAGTTGTAGGTGAGTGCAAAATAAGAAATGCTGAGCAGAAGTGCAGCCGCATATGCTTTATAGTCTTGCTTTTCATGTTTCCTTTTCCCTGCACTGCTTTTTCTGGATTTGTTTGCAAAATGCAGCCCGAATTTGCCTGCGACCAACAGCATGATCACTATTGTCAAGTAAAAGAGTATGCTTCCTATGAATTCGTGTATTAGCAATACTGTGTTGTTATATCCATAGGCAAGCCAATATGCGCTTATTCCAAGCATGCGCAAGTAGTTGAAAAGAAGAAGCAATAAAATGCCCGAGGTTATCCAAAGCGCCTTCCTGGAGATGCGGCCAGCATAGATGAAAGCTACGGGCATGAGGAAAAAGAAAAGTGCAATGAAGAAGCCAATGCTTATACAAGTATCGCCAATCCCTATTATGCTAACAGGCGAGCTTATTGTTATTGGGGCTATGTAGCGGAGCCCTTTTTCAAATAAGCTTAGAGCTGCAAATATTGCAATTGTGTTTGCCTTGGCGATTGCCGGGTCAAGCTTGAGAAGAGGCCAGAGCACTGCTGGAGAGGCAAATAGGGAATAAAGCAGAAGAGCTTTGAACTTACCCGCGTTTCTTATCCCAAACATTATTGTTGCCAGAGAGAATATTGCTAATGGAAAAAGGAGAAGGTCGACCCTGAAAGAGAGAAACATAAAAGATAGCCAGAACCTAGCAGCTATGACTAGAATTTCAAAAATTACAAAGGCGGCTATGCCTATAGCGAAGCTCAGCCTGTCCCTGCTCGGCTTTATGCTGCTGAATATGTAAAAAAAGGCAAATATAGGAAGCATGAGAATGGGCACGATGACATAGGTTTCTGGGTTTGTGTCCTCTATTGCCAATGGCGTAATAAAGTAAGAGCTCAGCGTAATCGCAAAGACGCTTATTGCGAACACAGCAAAGTCTTCAGTGTTGGCCATTTTATTCCTCTTGTCCTCAGCCGATATAGACTTCATCACATCTCAGCAGTTACTCTATTCTTCACCGGACACTACTATTTTGCTTAAGACTTTTAAATATGCATTACTATGCTTTTTCGTGTAATATGCTCAAATACAAGTTTCTCCCGCATACTTCAGAGGTTGAGTTTGTGGCGTATGGCAGAAGCGTAGAGGAAGCCATGGAACATGCAGGAGAGGCCTTGCTGCAGGTGATGCTCGACATAAAGAAAATAAAAAGGTCAAGGGCGCAAATAAGAAAATTGGTCATAAGGGATTCAGCCTCTTCACTTGATGATCTCGCATGGTATTTTTTGCAGGACCTGCTCAGCAAAGTTGATGAAAAGGCCTTGAAGGCCTACGCTGTCAAAGTGTCTTATAGCCAAGGCAAAAAGCACAGGTTTGTCGCCAATGTCTTTTACAAGCTCTTAGCCGGGGACTTTTCAAGGTTAGAAATAAAAGCGGTAACTCCCTATGACCTTTCGTTCGAGCAGAAGAACGGAGTATGGAGACTAAGGGCTGTTGTCGATGTCTAGCGTCCAAACATTGATTGTTTATGCCTTCCTAAGCGTGACCCTAGCGCTTGCCATAAGGCTTGCCGGCTTCTGGCTTACTTTCAACATAGCCCTTGCAATGGAAAGCGTTCACATACTGATAGATGTAGTGATAACGTTGTTTGTGCTCGTAGCGATATGGATTACTAAGGCCTCTTTTGCAAAAAGGCTAAGCTACGGCCTTTTCAAGCTCGAAGACCTCGTTTCCTTTTTCATCGCTTTGCTTATAGTCTACTTTGCTTTTGATTTCCTGCTCTCAAGTAGCAAAGTGCTCGCCTCGATGTCTTTCGTTGCTGCAATTTTCGAGCTTGTCAGCCTTGCGCCGCTGTTCCTTGCAGGCTATACAAAAAGCCTTGCAGGTTCATTGCTAAGGTCGCCATCGCTAAAGGCCGATGGCAAGCACACCTATACTGATGTATACGAGGGCATGGGAGTGGGTATAGGCCTTCTTCTTTTTGCCCTATCCCGTCTTGTAGCCTTCTACTACCTAGCCATACTGATTGCATTCTTCGCCCTTCTTTATACTGCTTATTCGATAGGCAAGGACTCGCTCCTCAGCCTTCTTGATTTGCCAAAAGACAAGCGCGTAGGAAAAGAAATAGAAGGGATTGCGAGCAGCGTAGAAGGAGTAAAGCAGGTCAAAGAAGTGAGGATAAGATGGGCTGGGCCTGTCATCTTCGTTGAGATTGTAGTAGAGATGGAGCCGTACCTTACAATAGATGAGTCGCATCCGCTTACAGAGGTTATAGAGGGCAAGATAAAGGAGAAGATAGAAGGGGTAACTTCTGTTGTGGTACACGTCGAACCTGTCGAACGAAAAGAGTTTACTCTGCTTGTGCCAGTGGACTCTGCCAGTGAGCATTCAAACATAAGCAAGGTGCTCGGCAAGTCGAAGATTTTTGCAATCGTAAGGCTTTCGAGGAGGGAAAAGGAGTTTGAAGAGCAAACAAAGTTCATTGAGAATCCGTTCAGGAAGAAGGAGCACATAGGGCCTTACTTCAGGGATCTCATAGCAAAAGAGGGCGTTACCGATGTAATCTGCGCAAACGCAGGCGAAGGCGTTTACGGAGTGATTTGTTCAAGGCGGCTTTTCTGCTGGCAAGCAGCAAGTGGCAGCCTTGCAGATAATGTGAAAAAATTCAAAGCCAAAGAGCTGAAGAAATTTGTGTTCAATCCTTGACAGACGCTGCCTTTCTTAGCCTGTTCATAATCGCCAAGCCTATCCCTCTTTCAGGGAACGTCTGCGCTATGCCTATATCTGCGTCGGTTTTGTCTAGTCTTTTCAAAGCGTCGAACAGGTTTTTTGCTATTTCGTACATATTCTGTTCGCTGCCAAGCGCTATCGCATCTACGCCGTTGAAATGGCTTGCGGTTTCATTGCTTACAAGCAGAATGGGCTTCAGCCCCTTATTTTTTGCATCGTCAATTGCCTTTGCAATCTTATCCTTATCGCACAGTACTAGAGGCTTGTCCGGTGCGTAATGCCTATACTTCATTCCAGGGGCTATCGGCACATCTGCAGTTTTCAGCCCCCTTGCTCCTTCGCTCACTTCTATGCTGCCAAATATCCTCTCCAATTCCTCAACCGTAAAAGGTCCGGGTCTAAGCAACGCTGGAGGATTTCTGGTTATGTCTATAATCGTAGACTCAAGCCCGTAGAACGTGTTTCCAGCATCTAGCAATACGTCGACCTTGTCCTTAAATTCCTCAAACACATGCTCCGCCTTCGTTGCACTGGGCTTTGTAGCCAAATTGGCGCTTGGCGCTGCGATTGGAACGCCACTTTGCCTTATCAACGCCAGCGCTACTGGATGCGCAGGCATTCTCACCGCCACTGTCGACAAGCCTGCTGTTGCCGAGCGAGCTATTTTGCAGCCTTCTTTCTTTTTGGCAACAAAGGTTATGGGCCCGGGCCAAACCTTGTTTGCAACATTCTCTATTTCTTTTGCCTGTTCTGTGTCAACTATCTCAAAGAATTGCTCAATGCTTGCTATATGAATTATCAAGGGGTTGTCAGCAGGCCTATTTTTCGCCTCAAAAATTTTTCTAACCGCGTTTTCGTTAAAGGCGTCAGCGCCAAGTCCGTAGACCGTTTCAGTAGGAAAGGCAACCAGATTGCCGCTCCTTATGGCTTTTGCTGCAACTTTTATCTTTTCCTCTTCAGGATAAAACGGATTTACCTTGATTAAGATCATGCCTATCGTTTAACGCTTGCACATTTCAATTCTGTCACCAATTCTTATGCCTATCTTTCTTGCACTTCCTGCATTCAGTTCAAGCACGTAGTTTGCTTCTTTATTCGGGTAATATACTTTGCAGTGGAAAAGCCTGCAGGGCTTTGCGCGCTCAACAAAGTCTACTACTCTCATGTGCTTGTCAAGCCATAGTATGTCTATGCTGAACTTCATGTTTAGCATCCATATGCCGGGCTTGCCGTTCAAGCCGACAAACAGCATGCATTCGTTGGGCTTTAGCCTTTCCCAGTGCATTAGCCCGTAAGCCCTTTTTAGCCACGTGTCAGCAACATAAGCGTTTAGCCTTGTTTTGCCTATGCACAACCCCTTGACAGCGTAGCTTCTTGGCCTAAAGCACATTTTATTTCACTACTGCCTGGCTCTGCTCTCTGAGGAATTGGGTAAGATAATGTTTGCTGCCGGTGCCCTTGCCTGTTACTCCGCTGCCTTTCCATCCTACAAATGTATGCGCTCCGACTATGGCTCCTGTTGTGGCGCTTGTAGGCCTGTTTACATATACCACCCCAGCCTGTATCTTGTCTAGGAATTGCCTTATTTCTGAGCGCTTCTTGCTGTATAGGCCTGCTGTCAATCCATACTCGGTATCGTTTGCCTTCTTCAAGGCTTCTTCAAAGGTCTTGTATGTATCGAGTGCAAGTACAGGCACGAACAGCTCCTCGTGCATTATCCTGCTGTCTTGGCTTACCTCCACAAGCGTAGGTTCCACATATATGCCGTTTAGACCTGTATTGACTACATTGCCGCCATAAAGCACCTTGCCTGTCCTTTTAGCTTCTTCCACAGCAGCAGTGTATTTCTGCAATGCCGACTTGCTTATAAGAGGCCCCATGTATACTTCCTTCTTGAGAGGATCGCCTATTACAAAGCTTCTCATCTTTTCTATCATCTTTGATACAAACTCCTCTTTTATCGATTCATGAACGTAAACCCTCGAGCATGCGCTGCATTTCTGGCCATCGAATCCGAAGGCTGCGCTAGCTACGCCTGTAACCGCGTCGTCTATGTTTGCATATTTTGAAACAATTGTCGGGTTCTTGCCACCCATCTCCACTACGAACACCTTCTGCAATCCGAGGTCTACTGCCTTCTTTATCATGCTCGTGCCGGTGGCTCTTGAGCCTGTAAATACAATTCCGCTTACATCTTTACTTATCACCAACTCATCCCCTACCTCGGAGCCTGGGCCGGTGACATAATTGAAGACGCCATCTGGCAAGCCTGCACTTTTGAAAAGCTCGTAGATCTTGTAGCCTGTCATCATTGACATGTTGTCTGTGCTTGAAGGCTTGAATACTACCGTATTGCCCGTTATCAATGCGCCTACCGACATTCCAACAGATATTGAAACAGGGAAGTTGAACGGTGCCAGAACTCCGAAAACGCCATATGGCTTCATGGCGATGGTAATCTTTTCCTCTTCGCCCGGCGCGCCTTGGAAGCCCGCGCTGACTTTTGCTGTGCTTCCTGTAAGCTTGGTTTTTCTGTAGTAGCCTTTATTCTTCTCATACTCATCCGCATAGTAATTCATAAAATCTATTGCTTCATCAACCTCGCCCACAGACTCGTATCTGCTCTTTCCGTTCTCTATGCTGAGTATTGCAGCAAGCACAAACTTTTCCTTCCTGAAAAGTTCCACTGCATTCCTGAATATTTTTACTCTTTCCTTATAGCTGAGCGAGGACCAGGATTCAAAAGCCGCCTTTGCCGCTTCTATTGCCTGATCCGCATGTTGCCTAGTGCCTTTCTGGAATCTGCCTATCAGCGTACCGTCTATTGGAGAGTTTTCAACTATTTCTTCGTTTGCAAAAACTTCCTTGCCTGCTATGTACATTGGTATTCGCTTGCCAAGCACATTCTGTTTTACATAGTTTACCGCGTCTTCGAAGTTTTTGTCAAATTCTGCTTCTTTGCCCTCTTCCACAAAATGCCTGTATGTAAACTCGTTTTCAAAACCAGCCATGTAATCACTACCAATATTGCAACAAACATTTTAATAACATTATAAACAAGAATTAGGCACGTATGGAAATAGTCAGCGAAGGAAAGGCAAGGATCATGACCGAAAACGCCTTCTACAATCCAAAAATGAAAAGGCTCAGAGACATCTCAGTGGCTTTGCTGAAAGCAACTATGAAGCCAAGGTTTACAGTGTTAGATGCGACAGCCGCAACCGGCATAAGAGGGATAAGGTACTTGCTCGAAGCTGATGCTGGGAAGGCCGTATTTCTAGAGATAAACAGCAGCGCTTATGCCACGCTTCTCAACAACATAAACCTTAACGGAATAGAAGCCAAAGCAGAGGCAAAGAATGCTAGTATACAAGAGTTTGCAAATACATCAAAGGAAAGGTTTGACGCCATAGACCTTGACCCTTTTGGCACCCCTGCACCTTACATATTTGACCTTCTGAAGCTTGCTAAAGACAACACCCTATTTATGGTAACAGCTACAGACACAGCTACTCTCTGCGGAGCAGAGGCGCATGCTTGTTTAAGGCTTTATGCTGCTAAGCCCATACATGGAAAGCTGTGCCATGAGGCGAGCATACGTATTCTGCTTGCGTTTTTGGCGAGGATTGCTGCGCAGTTTAATTTCGGAATAGAGCCATTACTTAGCTTGGCTGAGCTTCACTATGTCCGAGTTTTTGTCAAGCTTAAAAAAGGAGCGCAGAAGGCGGTGGAAAGTGTGAAAGAAATAGGGCTTGCATCGTTGTGCAGAAAGTGTCACAGCTATTATCTAGCTAAGTTGTTTAGCAGTGAGAAGATTGCATATACCTGCAGCTTTTGCGGGAGCGGCACAGAGGCTTTCGGGCCCTTGTGGTTGGGCAGCATAAACAACAAGCAGGTGCTAAGCAAGGTAGCAAGCCTACTAGAAGACAAGACAGCGGCGAGTATAAGTGCAATAGCTTCAGAGCCTGACGTGCCTTTCTTCTATAGCCTTGACGAGATTTCAAGCTATCTAGGAATTGGTTCTGTGCCCCTTGACAAGGTTATTTCAGAATTGAAAGAGAGAGGAATAAGTGCGAGTAAGACTGTATTCTGCAGCAATTGCATTAAAGCCGATGCAAAAATTGGTGCAATCATTGATGCAGTGAAGAAAGTAAATGGCTCAGTTATACATAAGGTATAGTGCCACTAAAAGGAAAAGTATTTATATGAGCTAATTCAATAAGTATAATCGGTGAAAGAGGTGGGGGTGGAAAACGGGGGACGTATAGGATACCCTGAGTTTGCGAAAGCAATAGCTGCAAGCGATGGAAGGGCATACGATGTAGAAGGTGCGGAGAAAAAGGATCTGGCCTACATCGTAGAAAATACCTGCATCTATTGCGGCAGGCTAATGGCAAAGGATGAGGTCAAGATCCTGCCACCAAGCTACGTCGTAGAGAGAGACCCATACGTTAGGAACGGCGTTGTGAAGCGCAGGCTAATGTGCGTGAAGTGCTACAACGAAATAAAGAGCGCAGCGAAAGTAAAAGAACCGTACGCACAGAGAAGCTTGCACAACAACATAATAGTGAAGGGCTTAGTAAAGGGGTTCTTGTTCAACAAATAATAAGGTAAGCAAGCAACCTCAGGGTTTGTTTTACTTTTCTTTTTTCTTTTCTAGCTGGCCTCTTTTGTTGATTTTAACTTTGCTAGATAAAGCTTATTAATAGCAAGAGCCATTATTATTACTGGTGTGGTATTGACTTTGTTAGTAGAGAAGCAAACACACCTTAACAAATATGAAGAGGCGGCCAGGGCAGCAGCAGATTATCTCGTTAGCCAGATAGGTCTGGATGGCTATCTTTCCGCAGCCAAAGACTACAAATGGTACAAACCTCACTGGTTCAGAGATGCCTCTTGGGTTGCTACTGCTCTTATTCGTTATGCAGGTTATTTGAAAGAGAGAGGGCAAGAATATAGAGAGTACCTAGAAGCTGCAAATCGTATTATTGAATTCAACATCGGCGCTTTGGAGAAGTATATTCCTAACTTGCAGAATAGCCTTAAAATAAACCTCGAAGATGAGGAATTTTTCAAGCTTTACAATCACATGCCTGCCAGGGTCGGAAGGTCTAAAGAGCTATACAACGAAGACGGAATGGATGATACCCCTCAGAAAAATGTTGCAAGGAGCTGGCTTTTGCAATACGATACTATCCCGCTAATCCTCATGGCTCTTTACAAAAAGCATCAAATTTTCGGGTTAGATGCTAGAGAAGTCGCGTTTTTAAAAAGCAACGCAGTCACCATTGCAAACTATCTTGGTAAAATATTTGGTACCGAATGCGCTTCTGTTTGGGAGATAGAATCTGAGCTTCTGCATGCTTATGATGTAGCAGCAATACACTTTGCATTCAAAGTGCTTACTGAGTTCTCTGAGCAGTATGAGTTAGGCATTGACGAGAAGGAAATAGAGCAGATAAAGAATACGCTATACAAAGGCGATCCACTTCAGTTCCTAAAAAGGTTCTTCGTTCATGGTGGCGTGTTGTATCGAGCCAAAAGAAGCCTCGAAAGTAAACCGGTAATAGAAAAAGGCGTCGGCTCATCAGCAATATTCATCTTTCTCAATTTCGGAATAACGGGTAACGATCTAGGCGCTCAAGAAATAGAAAAAAACACCATAGAGCGCATCGAGGTAGACCTTTTCAATGGCAACATGCTGCCAATAAGATTTCTTGGAGACACCTATTTTAACGGTGGGCGGTGGCTTCTCTTAGGCCTTTCTTTTGCTGAATACTATGCAAATACCAATAAGTTGGAGAAAGCAAAAGAAATTTTGGATTATGTAATAGACAAATACAAAGGTTCGTATCCCGAGCAGGAGCTTGTAAACCCTGCCAGCCCAGGTGCTGACGAAGGGCGTATAAAGGAAAATGGGGGCAAACCGATTCAAGACCTTGCCTGGTCCTACGCTGCGGTCATAACCGCTTCGCTTGCAGTTTTGTCTGCGATGCAAGAAAGCATAAAGGAGGCAATGAGAAGGTAGATAAAGAAAAAGTTTAAAAGCTTCTAGCCAAAATTTATACCGATTAAATGCTGCTATACATACTCGCCTTTGGTGTAGTAGCTTTGCTGTTTTCGCTTGCAGCAGCATATGTCACTCTCAGAAAACCTGCAGGAAGCAAACAGATGCAAGAAGTTGCCAGCGCCATAAAGCAGGGTGCAACTGCATATCTCAACAGGCAGGGTAAGGTAATAGGAATATTTGCAGTGGTGCTTGCCATACTTTTCTTCATTCTTTTCTATGAGCGCAACGGTCTGCTCATCGACATCGCCTTTCTGACAGGTGCTTTGACCTCTTATCTTACTGCATACTTGGGCATGAATGTCGCAGTAAGGGCCAATGTAAGAACAACGGAGATGGCAAAACACGGAGCTGAAAATGCATTCTACACAGCAATAGTCGGCGGTGCTGTGACAGGCTTTGCTGCCGTTGGCTTCGGCATAATAGGCTTGGTGCTCATACTTAACTTAGTAGGCCTGGACAAAATACCATTGCTTATTGGCTTCGGCTTCGGCGCCTCGCTTGTTTCGCTTTTTGCAAGAGTCGGGGGCGGAATATACACAAAGTCTGCAGACGTGGGCGCTGATTTGGTTGGCAAGACCGAGCTCAATCTGCCCGAAGACGACCCAAGAAATCCTGCGGTAATAGCTGACAATGTAGGAGATAATGTAGGAGACTGCGCAGGCATGGCTGCCGATGTATATGAAAGTTATGTTGTTACTATTGTTGCGTCCTTGCTTATTGCTGCGGCAATGCCAATAGTCAAGCCTAGCCTTGTTGCGTATCCTTTTGTGATTGTAAGCATAGGCGTTGTGGCTAGCCTGGTTAGCATGCTTTTCCTTAAAGGTGCAAAGGCTGAGTTGACGCTTTACAAAGGCATAGGCTCTGCTGTGGTAACAGCTGCGCTGCTCGATCTCCTTGCCACATATCTCATGGGCTTCAGCCTCGCATATTTTGTTCCAGTGCTATCAGGGCTTGTTCTTGTGATTTTGCTTTTCGCGATAACAGATTACTTTACAGGCAGGCATACAGCAAGGGTCATAAAGGTAGCCCAAGCAGCGCAAGGCGGAGGCGGCACTGATGTTATCATGGGTCTTTCGGTAGGCCTCAGGTCAACAGTTTGGCCAGTTGTGGCAATAGTTGTGGCAATACTTCTTAGCTATGCAGCAGTGGGCGTTTATGGAATTGGGATCGCTGCTGCTGGCATGCTGTCACTTACGGCGACTGTTCTTACCATAGATTCGTTTGGCCCAATCACCGATAACGCGGGAGGCATAGCTGAGATGAGCCATGCAGAAGGGAAGGTGAGAGAGGTAACAGACCTGCTCGACGCTGTGGGGAATACAACTAAGGCAACGACTAAAGGCTTTGCAATAGGCAGCGCAGCACTTTCGGCAACTGCTTTGTTCGTAGCATATGCCAGCGCCGCTAAGCTAAGCATAATTGACGCGCTGAATCCTAGCGTGACAATAGGCATTTTCATTGGCGCCTTGCTGCCTTTTGTCTTTTCCTCGTTCCTCATGGAAGCAGTAAGCAAAGGCGCTGAAGCGTTGGTAGAAGAGGTAAGAAGGCAGTTCAAGACAATAAAAGGACTGATGTCAGGAAAGGCCAAGCCAGATTATGCGAAAGTAGTAGATATGACAACGGTAAACGCTTTGAAGAACCTTGTAGTACCTGAGCTTGTGGCGATACTTGTACCAATAGCTGTGGGCCTAATACCTTATCTTGGCAGGCAGGCCCTTGCAGGCTTGCTTGTCGGCATGATACCTGCTAGCTTCATGCTTGCACTTTTCATGGCCAACAGCGGCGCAGCAATGGACAATGCTAAGAAGTACGTGGAAGCAGGCCACTTCGGAGGCAAAGGAAGCGAAACCCACAAGGCCGCAGTAGTGGGCGACACTGTAGGGGATCCGCTGAAGGACACTGCAGGCCCTGCTCTTAACTCGATGATAAAGGTAGTGAGCACAATCTCCATCCTTCTTGCGCCGTTCTTTGTTGCAACCTTGCTTCTCTAGCTGGCAAAAGATTTTAGCAGAGCAATGGCTTGTTTGACGCCGGCCTTAGAGGATCCGGCAGTCCTAACTTGGAAGGTGTATGGAATTTCGCATATTTTCAGCTCGCCGCTCTTTACGCACTTGAGCAGGTCGAACAATACCTTATACCCTTCACCAACAAATCTTTGTTTGTTTTTTGAATAGATCGATTTGAAAAGTTCAGTCCTTACGCCGAAAAAACCTGAGAAGATGTCTTTGCTTGTCTGTTTTCTTCCTAGTTTCAAAACAACAAGGCCGAGAAGCATTAGAGATTTGGAGATAAACTTTCTCCATTTTGACCACTTGGTTACATCCGCCCTTACTGCTATCGCCAAATCATGGTTAAGAAGGCATTTTGCTACTTTCGCCACAACTTCTGGAGGATGTTGCAAGTCTGCATCCATAACTATTGCATAGGGCGTTTTAGCCTCAAGGAGGCCATGCACTATGCTGTGCGTAAGCCCTCTTTCCAAACCCATTCTCTTCCTGTCCACAAACCTTACTTTCTTGTTTTTTCTTGCTATCCTTTCCACAATCTTCTTTGTGTTGTCCTTAGACCCGTCATCCATTACCAGCACGCTTATTCCTTTATAGTGGCTCAAGAGATAGCGTATAAGCCTGCCTATCGTTGCTTCCTCATTCAACGTTGGGAGTATAACTGTGTAATTGGCATAGTCTATCATTCAATCGCTGCAAAGAGGGCAGCATAACTAAGCACCGCCCTTATAATTCCATTCATCATAGGTACACGTGAAGTTATGGTTTCTATTATTTTTATATCCCTCTTCCTTACGGCTTTTGTAAGCCCTATTATCGGCGGATATACTATGAACAGTAGTACAAACGCCACTGCAAGTTTGAGTGTAGGGTACATTTTGATTAAAAGCACAGGCATGAATACTAGTACGAGCAGCAAGTTTGCAAAAGCTATTCTATAAATTCTTCGTGGAAACACCTTTATGGCGTCTTTTCCTATTTCATGCAAGTACAAAAAGTCTACAATAGCTGGGCCCACAAAATACAGCACCCCGATAAGTGCGTAGATTGTGAAATAGGGTATTAGCAGCACCAGCAAAGCAAGCTCCGTCAATCCGACCAATGCAGAGAATGCAAGCACCTTCTTTACCTTCGCTTTGCTCACAACAATAGAGCTTGCAGGAGCGCCAAGTATTGAAATTAGCAATGAGGCGCTCATTATGGCGATGTAAACATACACGCCCTCATATCTTGGAAATACTGTATACATTATCGGATGCGCGAACATTACAAAGAACACAACAAACGGCGTTGCGAAAAGGTAGATAAGATAAAGCATGTAAGACAATATTTCGCTAGTTTCCTTCTTGCGCTCCAGGTTTAGCGAAGAAAAGAAGGGAAGCAAGACCACCATCGAGCCGGTAAATATGCCGAGTATGCTTTCAACCCTTGAAGCTACTCCGTAATCGCCTATTGTGCTAGAGGCCACGTACATGGCAAGGAGCATTACGCCGATGTTAGAAGGTAGCGAGGAGAAGAAGTTTGAGCCTGCTATAGGGAGAGAAAAAGAGAATATGCTTTTCGCCCTTTCCTTAAACTCTTTAATGCTCAAAGCTATAGGAGTATGCTTCCTTATTCTCCATAAAACTACCAAAGATCCTATGGACAATCCTGCAAAAAGCCCCAGCACTGCGCCCATCACGCCGAACCCTAGCAAAACTAACGCCACGCTTACCGTTGCTTGGGAAATCGTGTAGACTATGCTGGCAATAGTGCTTCCTTTGCCGTCGTTGAATCCTATCAGTGCCCCGTGCCCAACGCCGTAGAGCATTGAGAACACTATGCTTACAATCGCCACAATCAATACTCCGAAATAGGCGAAGGAATGGAATAGGGCAAAAGTAAGATAGTGTGAAAAGGCAAGGCCCACTAAAACAATAATCGTGCCGAGCAGGAGTATTGTAGCAATGCTGCTCCCTATAAGTCTTTGTAGCCCGTCAGAGCTTTTCGTCTTTGGTATATTTCTCTCCAAATACGTTGCTATGCCGAAATTGCCCACTGCGCCAAAGGCTCCAGCAACACTCACCGCTATTACATAAGCTCCGTAGTTAGAAGGCCCAAGAAGCCTTGCAATAGCGACAAACGCGAGGCCGTAGACTATCAGGGTAAAAAGCCCACTGAACGCTAAGTAAGAGGCAGTGGTTGTCGCCTTTACGCTCTTTTCCTCTATGCTTTCTTCAGCTTCGTAGGGCATTTAAGCACTATACAAATTTTCCAGTATATTCTATTAATCCCTTAGCCCAGCCAGCATGCAAGGATTCTGCAAAGCGCCTTAAGTCGTTTATGCCTTCCTTATCAACAACTTTGAGAAGGCCGAGCAAAGGAGGATAAAGCAGAAATGTTACTAAAAGCCCATACCCTATTTCGAGCAAATTGCCTTTTAGCATATTGCCAGCTAGCAGCAGCACGCCGAGCAAAATGTTTGCAAGATAAACCTTAGCAAGCTTCATGGAGTTTATCCTTATTTTCAAGTCTTTTTCTGTAGCGTATGCAAACGCGAAGCTCGATACTATGCCGCCGACAATGAATATCGCCACTACTGCCCCGGTTGCACCCAAAGCGGGTATTAGAACGAGCAGCGCGACAAGTTGTGCAATTGCGGTGGCGAGGTAAAACTTCATAACCTTTATCGTCTTCTCTCTAGCAGTGAAAATTGTTGCTAGCAGTCTCCCAAGCAGGAACAAAGCCAAGCCCAAGGATGCAATAGAGAGATAAATCGGAGCTAGCTTATACTTGTTTGACAGGAGTAAAAAGACCAAAGGCTTGGAAAGGGCAGACATGAAAGTAAGCAAAGGCAGGGTAATGACAAGGGCATAGGCCACTGTCTTTGCGATTTTTGCTTCGGAATTTTCGCTCGGCCTTGCGTTGATGTATGAAAAGCCAGAGAGCATGGCCAGGTATATGGCTCCGTATACAGCATAGATGCCCACGTTCAGCCTTGTCACAACACCGTAATTGCCGACTACGCTTGACGCAACGTATATGCCAAGAAGCAACGCCGAGAGCTGCATTACCCCTGTATTCATTATATTTGTAGCGCCCAGCGGCAAACTAAACGCCAAAGCCTTCTTTGCTTCTTGCCAGCTTAGCTTGGACAAGCTTGCTTGTGAAAGGTCCTTTAGCAAGTATGCGAGCCCAATAAGAAAGCCGGCGCCATAGCCAAGCACTATGCCTAGCAATGCGCCATTGAAGCCATAGCCGAGAAGGACAAGCGAAACGCTAGCAATAAGCTGCACCGTATTTTCAGCTATGCTCGAGGCTGCCATGTGCATGGGCTTGCCCATGCCTATAAGTGCGCTTGTCTCGCTCCCAAACGGCACTGCAAACAGAATTACAAAAGAGGCTATGACAAGCGTTACAAAGCTGACTCCTGAGCTGGCATAAGCCCCGGCGACAAAGTAGCCCACACCTATTCCTACTAGCATTGTAGCAGAGCCTAGCAAAAAGCTGAGCAGCAAGCCCAGAAGCAGCGTGTTTGCGGCCTTTTCGCTTTCTCCCTTGGTGCTATACTCTGTCAGATACTTGTTCAAGTACTGGCCTATGCCATAGCTCATGGCTGCGTCTACAAGCATGTAAAAACTGACTGCTATCGTATATGCCCCGTATTGGCTTGGGCCAAGCAGCCTAGCAACTGCTATTATTGTGGCAATGCCTATTAGAAATCCTGTAACGTTGCCGAGCATCGCACCTGAAAGCGAACTAGCAAGCCTTTTTCCATAGCTTTCGGCCATTTTACCATATTAATTTACTTATATTGCTTTTAAAAACCGAACCTAACGTTCAAGTTTGCATAAGGCGCCAGCAAGAAATTCAATTCAAACAGATATTTAAAACTCAACATAATATATTCTTGCGAGGAAAGTGGTCAAATGGTTTCGTTAAAAAGATATAAGACGGAGGCTTTAGTGACGCTCGCATACTTGATAATAGCACTCGTCTTCTTTTGGCCGGCGCTTGTTGGCAAACTGCCAGGCTCTGGCGGTGACGCTTATCAAAGTGCCTGGGAACTTTGGTGGGTTTCATACTCGCTGTTTGTGCTCCACACCTCTCCATATTTTACAAACTTTGTTTTCGCCCCAGTGGGTGCAAATCTTGTAACCCAAACAATGGCGCCTTTGGCAGGCATCATTGCAGCGCCAATACAGGTAATTAGTCCGGCAGGCGCGCTTTCGTTCATTTTCTTCTTGGGCTTCGTCCTTTCAGGCTTGTTTGCTTATTTGCTCATCTTTTATCTTACTAAGGACAAGCTGGCTTCTTTTCTTGGTGGCTTCATTTTTGCATTTAGCCCCATACACGTTGTACAAGCTTTGGGGCATTTGCAATATACAAACATCGAGTTCCTGCCTCTGTTCCTTCTGGGCCTTCTTTTGCTAATTGAAAAGAAGCAGCACAAACATGCCGTGCTTGTTGCCGTGTCATTTGTTTTTCTTACCTTCATGGGCGACATAGAGCAAGCTCTCATGGCCGTTGTGCTTGCATTCCTTGTTATTGTGTACATGCTGCTAAGGAAAGAGGAAAGGTCAAAGCTTAATGCGAGGTTTTGGGCCATGCTTGCAGAGGCCATTGTGCTTGCCTTTATTTTCGGCTCTCCCGGCTTTCTCAGCATAGCTCACGGCCTTAGCAACGAGACACTGGCTACTGTGAACATGCAGGCAAGCACAGCCTACAACGAGCTATATAGTCCGGACCTTCTTTCATTTTTTGTTCCTTCGCCAAGCAACGGCCTTCTTCATAGCTTGCCAGAGTCTGTGGCCAACATATACAAAGGCGATGTTGCAGAAACAACCGCGTATGTGGGCTATTCCGTTTTGCTTGTTGCGGCCTATGCCCTCTATGCTGACTACAAGAAAAACAAGCTAAAAACTACAGGCCTGTTCGCCTTTATTGCATTCTTCTTCCTTTGGCTTAGCATAGGCCCGTACTTGCAGGTCGATGGAACAATTACAGGCCTTCCCGGCATATACCTGCTTTACCACTCTATTCCCTATTTCAACGTACTAAGGGAGCCTGGCAGGTTTAACATAGTCTCCGAGCTCATGCTCGCAGTTATCTTTGCTTACGGCTTCTCGTGGCTTAGGAAAAGCACATCGCTTAGAAAAGAAGACAAGCAATACTTGCTCGCTTTCATAGTTGCATTGTTGTTTATCGAGTACTTTGCCATGCCCATAGGCAGCAAGATGCTGAATAGTGAGTTTTCAAGCAGCTATGTGCCGAAGGCGTATTACGAGCTTGCAAGGCTGCCCGGAAGGTTCTCGGTCTTGCTTCTGCCCGCATTGACCGACTATGCCAATGCAACTGCGCCAAACGAATACCCGGGCATGGCGCTTTACTATCAGACCATATTCAAAAAGCCCCTGGTTGGAGGATATGCAACCAGGGAGAACGCTACTCAGCTTTTCTCCTTATTCAACATACCTCTTGTGGTCTCAGCCTACTACCTGCAAGAGGGCCAGGGGCTTGTGTATCTTTCCCCGCTTATAACCAACTATACCAACGCCACAAAGTTCTTGCTTGCCGCATACAATGTCACCTTTGTGGGCGTAATGAGAAGCGCCTACACGCTCAGCGAGCTTGAGAACATAACTAGCTATCTTGCAAGCATGTTCGGCTACCCGATTTATGAGAGCAACACAACAATAATTTTCTCAACAGCCAACGCCTTGAGGACCGCAGGCACTTACCTTGCAGCCTATACGCCTGTGCTTGTAGGAGGCTATGGCAGTGTGGCAAGCACCTGGCAGCCAGGTTGGCTCCTCTGCCAGTACTACCATGCTTTGTGCAACTCAACTTTCAGCACCATGTGGTGGGCCGCAAATCCTGCATTTGTGGAAATATTTGCGCCTAAAACAGAGAATTTGAGCATATCCCTGCAGGCAATGTCTTTGAGCTCGATAAGTGTGGAGAATGTATATTTCGATGGCACGCAGGTTGATAGGCTTACACTACAGCCCTTTGTAAGGAACTATACCATAAATGTCACAGCGATTAGGGGCATAAACTCCCTTGTTTTCGCACCAAGCACAGGTGAGCAGCAGCTTGGCGCAAGGAACATAACCATAGCAGTGCGCTAACCTCTCGTTAAGGTCAAATTTCTTTATCAAGGATAAACGAAATTGCACATTACTATTAAAAGCTTTTCTTCAGAAACCTTCTTTGGTGGGCTTCATGTCAGTGGAGGATGAGCTAGTGGAGGGGCAGGTCTACGAAGTGAGCATAAGGGCTAAGAACATACACGGAGAAGGCATAGGAAACATAAACAACAACATAGTCTTCGTGAAGAACGCGAAGACAAGGGTAGGCAAGACGTACAAGGTCAGGATATCCAAAATCTATAGGACTTTTGCATACGCAGAGCTTGTCGATGAAGAAGGGGACAATAGAAAGTATTTTATAGGTAATGGGAGTATACTTACCGTATAACTTCTTTGTTTTTTCGCTTTATTCTTAGGTGAATCAATGGATGTGAACGAGATTGCAAACAAGATCCTCAAAGGCACCACAACCATAGGAATAATATGCAAGGACGGCGTGGTTATGGGGGCCGATTCAAGGGCAACAATGGACACCTTCATAGCCAGCAGCGAGGCTGTAAAGGTCTACAAGATAGACGAGCAGCTTGGAATGACAATAGCTGGCAGCGTTGCTTTCGCTGAGTACCTTGTCAAGCTTCTTAAGGTGCAGAATGAATTCTACAAGATGACCGAAGGCAAGCCCCTTTCGCCTGGTGCCGCTGCGTCTTTGCTTTCGATGGTTTTGCAGGAAAATGCAAATCCGTATTTGCTTGAGCTTACCGCTGTTCAGCTTATCGTTGGAGGAATTAACAAGGATGTTCCTGAGCTTTACGACTTGGACCCTCTTGGCGGCATATCAAAGGAGTCCAAGTTCTTCTCTTCTGGCTCAGGATCTCTTACCGCTCTAGGATACTTGGAGAGCATTTTCGTGCCAGACATGAGCGCGGACGAGGCAGCAAGGCACACAGTCAAAGCGCTTAAGATTGCGATGAAAAGGGATTCAGCAACTGGCGACAACATAAAGGTTGTTGCAGTGACAAAGAAAGGGTTCAAAGAGTATTCAAAGGAAGAGATAGAAAAGCTTTCGAAATGAGTGCTTAGTTTAGTTGGTTTTCTAATTTGCATAAGGAGTGGTAGCTTTGGAAAACGACAAAGGAAAAGAGGAAAGCAAGAAAGAAAAGGAAAAAAGCGAAGAGCTTCTTCAAAGGCTAGAGGAAATATTGCCAAAAGAGGCAGAGATAACTAAGGTGGCATTCGAAGGGCCTGATTTGGCCATATACGGAAAGAACATAAGCGCGATATATGGCCACGAGGACCTGATAAGAAACGCCTCTGCTGCAATAAAGAAGAAGCTTATTCTTAGAAGCGACCCAAGCGTGCTGCTTGACAAGGAAGAGGCCGAGAAGAAGATAAGGGAGCTTGTGCCTGCCGATGCGGGCATACCTGAAGACGGAATAAGGTTCTCGCCGGAGTTTTGCGAGGTGTATATAGAAGCCCAGAAGCCAGGCATGGTTATAGGCAAAGAAGGCTCAACACTCAGCGAGATAGTCAGGCAGACAGGCTGGATACCAAAAATAATGCGCATACCTTCAATGAACAGCGACGTAATAAAAGGAATAAGGCAGCTATACTTGAAAGAGGAAGATTTCAGGAAAAAGTTTTTGCTAGGGCTTGGGAAGAAGATAACCCTTGACAGGGGGAACATAGAGTGGGTGAAGGTAACGGCGCTTGGCGGCTTCAGGGAAGTGGGCAGGAGCAGCCTGCTTGTCGAGACCAACAACTCCAAAGTGATAATAGACTGCGGCCTTAGCCCTGAGCCAGCAGTAAAAGGTCTCGAAGCCATTACCGGTGACACCAACAAGGTGTTTCCTTATCTCGACACTGCCAACATAACAGTAAACGATATCGATGCTGTTATATTGACGCATGCGCACATAGACCACACAGGCTTCGTTCCTTACCTATTCCGCTACGGCTACGAGGGTCCAGTATACTGTACTCCGCCTACTAGAGACTTGACTGCTTTGGTGCTTTATGACTACATCAAACTAGTCCAAAGAAGCGGCGGCACGCCGCTTTATGAGGAGAAGGATGTAAAGAAGATGCTCACCCATGTAGTGACAAGGGAATACGGCGAAGTCACAAACATAACTGACGAGATGAAGCTTACTTTCCACAACGCCGGGCACATACTCGGCAGCAGCATAGTGCATTTGCATATAGGCGAAGGCCTTTACAACCTTGTCTATACCGGAGATTTCAAGTATGGCTTCACTAGGCTTCTTGACGAGGCCGATACGAGGTACCCGAGAATAGACGCCCTCTTTATGGAAAGCACCTATGGCGGTGCAAAAGATATACCAATCAACAGGCAGCAGGCAGAGGTTCAGCTTATGGAAACTATAAAGCAGGTGATAGACAACAAGGGCAAGGTGCTTATTCCTGTTCTCTCAGTTGGCAGGGGCCAGGAGCTCATGCTCATACTTGAGGCGTATATGAAGAACAATCCGAGGTATAGCCTCAACGCACCCATATACCTGGATGGCATGATACTCGAGGCAAGTGCAATACACACCGCCTATCCAGAATATCTCAAGCATTCCTTGAGAAGGCGCATACTAAGCAACGATTCTCCTTTCGAAAGCGAGCTGTTCCAAGTAGCAAAGGGCGAAATAGAGGAAGTAGTGGACGGCGATCCTGCAGTCATTCTTGCCAGCGGAGGCATGCTAAATGGCGGCACCAGCCTTGAGTACTTCAGGCGCCTGGCAGACGATCCAAAGAACGCGATAGTATTTGTCAACTATACCAGCGTAAACTCCTTGGCAAGGCGTGTCCAGAACGGTCTCACCGAAGTGGCACTGCCCGATGAGGAAGGCAAGCTTCAGCCTGTGAAGATAAACCTCAAGGTCAATACCATCGATGCTTTCAGCGGCCACAGCAACAGAATAGAGCTTGTCAATTTTGCCACCAGAGTAAGACCTCTGCCAAAGCGCATCTTTACAATGCACGGCGAAGAGCAGAAGTGCGAGGACCTTGCCAGATACCTTAACATGAAGCTGCATGTCGAGACTAGGGCGCCGATGAATTTGGACACTATACGGCTGAAATGATAAATAATCTTGACTTTTTGTTATTTTGCAGGCAAGTATAGGCTTGCATTCTCATTGATCTTCAGTTCTGTGTAGTTGCTGAAATTAAATAGCGAGGGCGATGTGCCTATGCCCCTCACTATTAAAATCGGCTTGCCGGAATAATTTTCATATGGTGGAATGGCACTTATGTTGTAAAAGTCAAGCAAAGTCCATACATTCGAAGCCACTTGCCTATAAGAATGGCTGTTTAGGTACTGGATCGCATTTAACATATATTGATTTCTGCCATTTACGTTGTATGCACCTTTCAAAAGGCCAGGCAGCAACAATATAGAAAAAACAAAGAAGGCAAAATCAAGCAACAAGATGGCTTTGCTTCTTTTAGCATCAAGTTTCTGCGCCAAAACAAACACCAAAGGGGCATAGGCAATATACGACCACCTGGGAATGGTGTAGACAAAGTTTGACATCAAAGCTCCTGCAAACAACACAGCAAGGCTTATTAGTAGAAAAATAAGAAGCTGCTTGTTTGCCTTCTTCTCGCATTTGCAAAACGGAATAAGCATGAGGTAAAAAGCGAAGAATGGAAGGAACAGGGCAAGCAGCGGCACAAGGCCGATCGAACTAGCG
Organism: Microcaldota archaeon; assembly: GCA_023270015.1. Classification (GTDB taxonomy): domain Archaea; phylum Micrarchaeota; class Micrarchaeia; order Micrarchaeales; family CABMGC01; genus JAGDXZ01. The sequence goes on from JAGDXZ010000042.1 coordinate 22,175, forward strand.
TAGAAAGAAGTATGCAAAGCAACCTTTATCGTCTCTATGTAGTTAAATACGGGATTTCCGAACGCAATGTAATTGAATGCGAGCCATGGAATAAATGGAGCAAGCAACAAGCTGAGCGCCTTGCGCTTGCTGTTTGAAAATAGAACCAAAAGGGCAAAAGGTGCAGCTATTACCTTGCTGAGAATTGCCAAGGCTATGAAGAAGCTGAAATAATATTTTCTCTCAAGGAAAAGCAATAAGCCAGCAAGAAGGAACAAAAACGATAGTATCTCTGCACCGTTGAATATGGAATAAAAGATTATTGGAAACGGCGTCAGCACTAGCGAGAGCATTATGTTCTCGTTTATGTTGAGCTTTTTCGATGCATGAATGGAGATTCCGAAAAGCACCAGTATGCACGCAATTATATAGTAATAGCCTGCCGCATTTTTAAAAATCAGATAAAAAGGGACAAGCGCCAGACCAGTTAACGGCGCCCTTTCCCAGCCCACAATGCTATAGTTGCCGGTTATTATGCCTTTTGCGTAAAGTATGTGAGCTATTAAGTCCCAATAGTAGCCCAGTTGGTAGTAAACAACAGAGATGTTTGCGAGTGCAAGCAACAGCAGCAAAACAGAATATTTTTGCATCATTGACTGTTACCATAAAAGGTATTTAATATTGAGGCCTCGCAAAAGTGCGTCTGCCAAACCGCTTCCTTATCCTATCTCAGGTTTTGGGCCGAAGCGAAAAATTTAAAAATCTTTTTGCAAAGATTTTTAATTAGGGGGCAATCGGGGTGATAGGATGGCGGCGAGAAGGAAGAAGGTTTCTGGAGACTGGCTTCTGCCTGATGTATTCAGCGACTACCCAGACAGGCTAAGCAAGTACTTGGACAAGCTTTTCTTTGCGCCAGCAAGATACCTAGAGGGCTTTGCAGAACTGCCTGACGTAGACCTGATAGACGAGGGAGACCACTTTGTAATACGCGCAGACATGCCAGGAGTAAGGAAGGAGGACATCAAGCTAAGAGTAGACAAGGACAAGGTAGTAATAAGCGCAGAAACGAAGAAGCAGAAGGAGGAGAAAGGAAAGAACTACTACTACAACGAGCGATCGGCAGCAAGCTACTTCAGGTCAATTCCTCTTCCAAGTGAGGTTCTGCCAGACACAGCCAGCGCCAAGTTCGAAGATGGTACTCTAGAAATAAACGTCAAGAAGACGAAGGAAGAGGGCAAGGAAATCGAAGTAAAGTGAAGCAAAGCCTCAGCAAAATCCAGAAGTTAGCGGTTTCTTCCTTGTTTCACTTTATCTCTTCTGGGTTTTTCATTTCTGTTAGCTTCTTCAATGCCATATAGGTAGCCATCGCCGTATTGTAGATGTCTCTTGTTCTTCCTCTCGCAAAGGTCCATACATCCTTGACTCCTGCAAGCTCTAGCACGGCTTTTGCTATAGGCCCTGCCACTATGCCTACTCCTCTTGGTGCAGGCTTTATGTGCACCTCAGCGCTGCCGCATCTTCCATGTGTTTTTATTGGCAGGCTGTGCGGCATTCCGCAGTTGCACTCCCATGAGCCGCAGCCAAGCTTTATAGAGATTATGTGAAGTTTTGCGTCTTTTATTGCAGCCTCAAGCGTTGGTTTTCTCTCTATTCCCTTTCCAACGCCTACGCCCACATGCCCGTTCCTGTCGCCCACTACTACTGTGATTCTGTATTTCTGCTTTCTGGTATCTTTTGTCATTCTTTGAACGCTTGCAATTTCGAGCACCTGGTTTTCAAGCTTCGGCAGCAATGCGTCGACTATCTCTATCTCCTTTATAGGCTTGCCCAGTGCGAATATCTGCTCTATGCTTGTGATCCTGCCTTCTTTTACCATTTTGCCCAGCTTGGTCTTGGGCTGCCAATTCTCTACGCTAAATTCCTGCTTTTCAATTTCTTCTTCCATTAAGCATCACCCGCCAGCTTTTTCTTGACCTCGCTGAAAAGCTCTCCAAGCTTCTCAGGGTTTATGCCGGCTTTAATATATTCGCCGAACTGCCTTTTAAGCTTTTCAGGCTCTTTTGCGAGCATGGCAGCATAAGCAGCCACGTTGGCAGCATTGTAAAGCTTTTCGTCTATTTCAAAATTGCCCCTAAGCTTTTTGCCCATATCGGCAAAGCCTTTTGCGAAGACAAAAGGCAACGAGCCTCTTGTGCTAGCAGCAAGCCCTATGTCAAGCACAAGATCCTTGTCATCTTGTTTGAACTTCTTGGCAAGAAGCATGCCTGTCAAATAAGCAGTAGCCCTGTTGGCTTTGCTTGGCCATCCTAACTTTCTGAGCTCGTTAGAGTCTGCGCTTGCAAGCACCCTATCGCCAGAAGGATCATACTCGACTACCTGCCCTATTATGCGCCTGTTTGTCTTTCTGACAACAAGCCTGTACATGTTGCCCTTTATTAAAGCAAGCCTTTTCTTGTAGTTTGTCAAACCTAGCCTTCTTCTTTTGAACACGATATCACCTATACTGAGCCTTTATGTATTCGTTGATCTGCTTCAGCTCGTCTTCGCTGACCTTAACGCCCTGCTCGTCAAGGTGGAGAAGCAGCGAACGCTTGTCTGGGAATGCATTGCCCTTGATGAGGGCGTAGAACCTGTTGAAGGTTTTGTTGTCAAGCTTCTTCATCTCCTTGAGCTTCCTAAGCAGAAGCCTCTGCGACCTTACCTTCTTTTCCCACACCCTGCCGGCCCTTGCCTTTGCAGTTCCTCTTCTCTTTCCATATCCTCTCTTCCTGCCCTTTTCCCTCTTTACCTTCAGCAGTTTGCCGTGCAGGCTGAGATTGTGCTTTTCTGGCTCAGCATAAATGCTGCCTTCTTTGATAAGCTTTCTAACATCATCTTTGGTAAGCGCCCTCTTTGCCTCTTCAAGCGCGCTATCCTTTATCCTTATCGCTCTTACTCCTCTTCCAAGCATCTCGCTTGCAACACGCTTAACAAACTTTATGGTCATACGCACACCTTCATGCAAGCCTTATTCCCTTTTCCTGCGCAAGCTGCCTGAGCTGCTCCTTCTTCCTAGTCGATAAAGCATGGTAAAGCTTTGCGGCATAGCCCTGCTTGTTCGCAAGTTCGAGCAGCTCTTTGCTATTATGCACAAGCACCTCTATAAGCCCTTCCCTGTTTCTGTGCCTTACTTCTTCTGAGTTCTTATAGCCTATGTTAGGGCTCTTGCCATGGAATTTCTTGCTAACTCTCATTTTGTTGTCTATTCCCCTCTGCCTGCGCCACCTGTCCTTGACCCTTTTTCTGTTCTTTGCACCTAGGTTTGGCACTTTGAAGTGTGGCTTTTTCTTCTTCACAATTTTAATTTCAGCACCCATGTCACTCCTCCTTCAAAAGGTATATGCCGTCTTGGAATACGCGGCTATCTTTGTCTTTCAAGAATGAAAGCTTGAACAGGTTTGCGACTGTTTGGCCAACATCGTAAGGGTCTACGCCCCTGACATAGACGTCTTGTCCTTTTATCTCCACTTTTGTATCGCCGACAATCTTTGCTACTCTAGGCAGCCTCTCGCCGAACATGTTCTTGACAAGCACCTCGTTGTTTTTTACTTCGAAGTTCATTGGGAAGTGGGAGTAGATTACCTTCATGTGCTTTGTTATGCCCTCCTGCACGCCGTGTATTGCCCTTTTTATCTCGTTTGAAAGGGCTGTCTCTGCCAGAATGGCCCTTTTTGCCTTTTCCTTCCCTTCTACAGGTGCTATTACTATTCTGTTGCCTTCTATTTTCGCCTCTACAAGCAGCGTGTTGACCTTCTTTGTCGTAGAGCCAAGCTTGCCACTGACTTTGATGCGCTCGCCGTTGTCTAGCAGCTCGACCTTGACTCCTTCAGGTATCTCTATTTCAGTTGTCATGCTAAGCGCCTAGTAGACATAAGCCAAGAGTCTTCCACCGAGGTGGTTTTCCTTGGCCTTTTTGTTGCTCATTACACCTTTTGGCGTAGACACTACAAGTATGCCGAAGTTCTTGCTTGGTATATACCTTGCCTCGTATTTGTTGTACTCGTCGATGCTTACTGCATGCCTGGGCTTTATTGCTCCTATGTCATTTATCTTCTTTGCAAGCGCGACCCTGACCTTTTTGAACTTGCCATTTGTAAACTCCTCAAAGCCTTTGATGTAGCCGTTTTCTTTAAGAGTCTGGAGCACAGCTTTAACGAGCTTGGTAGAGTCTAGCTCGCAATAATCCTTGCCTATGCTCTCATATATTTTGAGCTTGTTCAGCGAATCAGCGAGAATGTCTGCCATATAATCACTCAGCTATATTTTTCAAACCCAAGCTCTCTTGCATGCTCTCTGAAGCATCTTCTGCATAGGTATATGCCGTAAACCCTTATAAGGCCTTTCGAAGTGCCGCATATCCTGCACTTTCTCTTGCCCTTGCTCTCATACCTGTCAGCATAATCCTTCATGATTCCTCACCCTTAAACTTTACCTTGAACTCTTTGGCAAGATGCTCTGCCAGCTCATCATCGCTTATCATCTTATGCCTTCTAGGCACCTTGCCCTTCTTTATTTTTCTGCGCTCTACCCTCATGCCAGGCCTTGCGAAAGTTGCGTTAACGTTGAGACCGAGCATGCCTATCTTAGGATCATACTTCATTCCTGAGAAGTAAATGTACTCGTTTACCCCGAAGTTTACGCTGTTGTTTGATATGGCGTTCCTGCTCAGAGTAAAGTCCACAGCATCAAGAGCCTTTTCAAACAGCTTCCTTGCTTCTTCATGCCTTACAGTTACAAAGGCGCCTATTATCTGGCCCTTCTTTATGCCAAATTCCGGCCTTCTAGATTTTGATTTTGCCGGCGCCGGCACATGGCCTGTGATTCTTTGCAATATCTCTTTAGCGCCATCGTATTTGTCTTCGCTCGATCCTATGCCTATGTTAAGCGTAACCTTTTCGAGCCTTATAGACTGCATAGGGTTTGCCTTCTCCATTTTCACTCACCTACTACCATTATATTGTCCACTACTGTCTTTATGCTTCCACTGTCAGTAGCAAGCTCCACCATCATGGGCCTTGAGGCTGTTCCTTCTGTTATGGAAACAATCTTGCCCTTTTTGTTAGGATGCCTGCCCTTGTAAACTACGCATTCAGCACCTACTCCGAACTTGAGCACCTTCTCTATCTTTCCATCATTGCCTATGGCAACAGAGTCGTTTACCTTTACCTCATTGTTTGGCGCTGCAGCTATCGTGCCGTCATGAAGCCTGAGCATGAGCTTGCCTCCCTTTGCAACATATTTGTCAATAACTTTGCTGAGCCTTTTGGCATTGGCATCAACCTTCTCCAGTGCCACTGCCCCCTGGTTGTTTATGCTTATCTTGTAGTGCTCTCCTGAAGCCAAGCTTACTATGTCTCCATAGCCTGTCGCAAACTTAGTGTCCTTTACCACTTTGCCGTTTACGCTTACCTTGCCTTGCCTTATTATCCTCTCTGCCTCTTTTGTATTAGCTGCATAGTGAAGCTTGTCCCTAAGCAAAGATACAAGCGCTATGCTCCTGCCAAGGTCATGCCTGCCAGGGCTTGGCTTTACTATGAACTTGGCTTCCTTCCTAGGTACGCCTAGGAACGTCGACATTGCGAGCCTTTTAATATGCCTGCTGTTTCCTTTTCTGCTCATCTAATCAAGCCTTTGCCACCTTTGCCTTTTCAATCTTCTCAGACCTTCTCTTATCGGAAAGGTCCAAATCAGTTATGTAAAGGTTTGAAACACTTATCGGAATAAAGGTCTCTTTGCCTCTAGCGTTTTTCCTCGTTATTCCCTCTATGTAAGCTACTCCTTTCCTAAGCAGCACTGCATGGACCTTGCCAGTCTTTCCTTTCATAGCCCCTGCCATTACCTTGACTGTATCGCCCTTTCTCAGCTGTATGCTTCTAAGCTTTATCCCAAGCTTTTCCCTGAGCTGCTTGCTTATGTGTGCGTGTACGAAGTGCTGCCTAATATGTAGGCTAGCGTTGAACCTAACATATCTTTGCCTTCTTGGCTTAGCGCTTTCAACAAGCCTTACTGCCTGCATGAGCATCACACAATTTTGGCAGAGATTCCTGCCAGCTTCGAGTATCTCTCGATTACCTCCCTAGGCACAGGCCCCTTTATCTCGGTGCCTATAGGCAATAGATCATCGCCTACCATTATGCCTGCATTGTCTTCAAAGATAAGCCTCATGCCGTTTGCCCTTCTGATGGGCGCCTTCTGCCTAATAATTATTACCTTTACCGGCTTCTTGAGATACGTCGGGGAGCCTTTTACTACGCTTGCAACTATTACATCACCGACCCCTGCAGCCGGCATTCTGCCGTGCCTCTGTCCTTTTCCAAGCTTTCCGATCATTTTGAACTCGAGCGCACCGCTGTTGTCTGCACAGGGTATGAGCGCCCCAGGAACAAACGTGCGAGTTATCTTAGCAGAAACTCCTTTCATATCAAGCCCTCTTTACTATGTCTATCACTGCAAAAGCTTTGGTTTTACTGAGCTTTCTAGTCTCAGCTATTTTTACAATATCCCCCTCTTTTGCAGATAAGCATGTTGGATTGTAGGCAGGTATTCTTGACCTTTTTCTCAGGTATCTCTCGTATTTGTATAGGAAGCGGGTATAAGGTATTTCCACAATGGCGGTTTTTGCAGCCTTGCTGCTAACAACAGTGCCGGTAAGCACGGCCCCGCGTGTTTTCAGATTGCCGTGTATCGGGCACTTCGGATCGTGGCAATCCACAAGTTCTTCCTTATTCATAGACTTCTCCTCTTGTAATACTTCAATGCTTTCTCAGTCCTTTCAACAGGCCTGTAGTTTATTTCCTTGCCATCGACAAGGAAAGACTTCTTGCCTGCTTTGAAGCGGAATATGGCATTGGCCTTGATGATTTTCTTTAAGCCCTTACTAGTATTTATTACTAACGTATTTTTGGTCTCGTCGACCACAGTGCCTTCCATTCCCTCTTGCTTTTTGTCCTTGTGCTTTACTACCTTCACTTGCAACCCTATGAGCTCGTTTATTACTATGTTTTTGTTGTTGTAACTTTCGTAATGCATGTATTTAATTTTATTTGTAGATTTATTAAGAATACATATAAAAACATTGCTGGTTTCATGCAGAGCAACGAAGAA
>JAGDXZ010000007.1 GCA_023270015.1 Microcaldota archaeon
CTCGGGTCTTCAGGTCCCAAACCTGAAAGCCTACCAGGCTAGCCTAACTCCCCTTATAATGCAATGGCAGTAGAAATTGGAAAAGAATTAGATATATAACTTATGCTTTCTTGCCTAGCCTTAGACCTCAAGCCTTTGGCTTCCTGCCTGGAGGCTTTGGCATCTTGAGGTAAGGATATGCCTTTTCCAGCATCTCCTGGTTTATGTCAAAATCGAAAGCTAAATTCTGCACCACTCTCCTGAATAAGTATGTTGCTGCAATTTCCTCGAGCTCGGGCTTGCCGCCCGTGGCCTTGCTTATCTGCTCCTTCGCTTCCTGCTTTCCGAGACTTTCCACAATCTTTGCAAGATTAGAATAGCTTTTCCTCATGTCCTTTGTAAGCGAGGCGGCATAGGCATCTAGGGCCTGTGTGTCTATGCCCAGAATCTCGAACGCCTTCCTGTCTATGCTCTGCCTTATGCTTGCAATCTGTGCAACTATCTCCTCGGGCTTCGTGTCCTCTCTTATTGTTATCTTTTTTACCGCTACCCAGTTCTTGTACCGGGCGTAGAATTCTATGCTTTCGTTGCTTTCTTCGCTACTCATGCATCAAACCTTTATCAGCAAGTAGTAGCCGGCTGCCTTTTCCCTTGCCACCCTCTTCACAACGCCTTTCTGCGCCAATGTTACGAGCGTATTGGTGACAAGGCTCTTAGGCCTATTAGCCTTCTTTGCAATGTCGTCCGCAGTCTTAAGGGAGCTCTCGTTTGTTGCACCAAGCTCCTGCATAGCCTTCACTATTGCACTTTCTATAGGGTTCAAGTCGACCATGTTATCATCGTTTTCATTTAGAGCGCAAACCTAAATAAGTTTATTTCTTTGCCTTGATTTCTCTATGCTTCGGCCTAAGATAAGGCGATCCGCATTTCCTGCATTTCGTAGCGCCGGCTTTGTTTCTGGCCTTGCACTTCCTGCATATCCATACCTGCGCCAGCGCCTCGTCTGCAAGTGGAAACTTTCCCATAAAGCATCACATCTTAACAAGAAATGTTTAAATTGAGTAGATAAATCCTTTTATTCTTTTCTATTCTACCTTTTAATCTTCCAATGCAATATCTTGTTCTGCATTTGCAATGCTTATGCGCGTGCAATTAAAAAGCTATCTGAAAAATAAAATATGATGAAATGAACTTCAAGGAGTATATAGAGCAGCATAGGCAAGAGGTTTATGGCACTATTTGCAAATATGTGCCGATAAAGGAGCCTGTAGAAAACCATAAGATAATGCGTGACTACATCGACAGGCAGGGCAGCTACAGAAGACCTGGATTGGTGCTTCTTAGCGCACAGCTTTTCGGAGGCAGCGTGGAAAAGGCGTTGCTTCCTGCGGCGGCGCAGCAGCTTTCAGAGGACTGGATACTCATGCAGGACGACGTCGAAGACGATTCCGAGATGAGAAGGGGCAAGCCTGCTGCCCAGAAGCTTTACGGAGCCATACACGCTTTCAACGCCTCAAACATAGGACACATGGCAATGTGGCGCATGCTCAAGGATTATATTTTGCAAGTCGGTCCTGAAATTGGCAACAAAATCTACGAGAAATTCTATGATATGCTCGAATACACAGTAGACGGCCAATACATAGAGAACAACTTCATACACTATGTCAAGGACCTTGACAAGGCGGACGAGGCGCTTTACTACAGAATAGCAGACAGCAAAACTTCTTACTACACTGTCTATGGGCCGATGCAAATAGGCGCAATAACTGCTGGAGCGAGCGACGAGATGCTAGAGATACTCAAGCAGATAGGCCAGCCTGTGGGTGTAGCCTTCCAGATAACAGATGACATTCTAGACATGACTGCTGATGAGAAGGTCTTCGGCAAGAAGAATTTTGGAGACCTCTACGAAGGCAAGGTTACCCTCATAATTCTGCATGCTTATTCGCAGGCAATGCCGGAAGAGAAGGAAAAGATTAGGGCAATTTATAAGAAGGAACGAAAAGACAAGACAAAAGATGAAATAGATTTTCTGAGGAGCATGATAGAAAAGTATCACGGCATAGAATACGCTCAGGAAGTTGCAAAGAAATACGGAGAGATGGCAAAAAGCAAGATAGAAGAGTACAAGGACAAGCTGCCTCAGAACGAGTACACGCAAATACTTGTTTCTGCAATGGAGGAGCTTTACGTGCGCAAGAAATAGAAAGTTAGGTGCCAAACAGCAACGTGCTTTCCCGCCCGAAGGCAGTATTTCACGTCGAAGCAGGCTTAGCTTCCAAGTTCGAAATGGGTTTGGGCGTTACCCTGCTTCTATGGCCGTTTGGCATTTATGTTTGTAATTGAAAAGATATATAAGTATTTTGGACCGCAAGCCGGAAAAAAATTCAGGCCAGGACTTGAATAGAAATTTAAACTTGCGCTTCTTTGTTTGTATGGTGCGTGGAACGAAGGTAGTCTCGCTCGGCGGAAGCGTAATAAGCAGCGGCATATTTCCTAACGCCGGATTTTTGACAAACTTCGTGGCCCTTGCCAGCTCGCTGAAAGAACAGCTTGTCGTAGTAACAGGCGGGGGCGCCGTAGCAAAAAGCTACATACATGTTCTCAGGCCCGTCGCCAAGAACGAATACTACCTGGACAAGGTAGGCATAGAGGCCACAAGGCTTAATGCCTATTCGCTCATGCTTATTGCAAAAGCTCACGGCTTAAATGCTGAAGTTGCTAACAACATAGACGAGCTCGAAGACTTGCTAAAAGCCTGCAAAATGGCAATACTCCCTGGCCAGCTTCCCGGAATAACCACCGATGCTGATGCAGTGCTTGCATGCGAGGCTCTAGGTTGCAATGTGCTTGTGAATGTAAGCAGAGTAGGTTACGTGTACGACAAACCGCCTGGAAGCAAAAATGCCAAAAGGCTCAGCAAAATAAGCCACGGAAAGCTTGTCGAGCTTGCAAGCAAGTACGACACCAGGGAAGCTAAATCTGGATTTATTTTTGACCTTCTTGCATGCAGGCTTGCACAAAGGTCTAACATAGAGCTTAGATTTGTAAACAGCGAGATAAGGAATATAAAGCAGGCACTTAACGGAAGAAGGTTTGAAGGGACTTTGGTAAAGGACTAAACATGCCAGGGCATAAAGATTTTTTAAGAGAGAGTTTTCATTCAAACGCTACTGCCCGTTTACGCCACACTATGCTAACAAGATGTTTGAAGACGAGAAGAACTTAAAAGGTATATAGAACAAAATCAAACAAAAGCGCAGAAGCAATAGGCAATATTCAGTCTTCCTCCAAGGCAGAGAAAACCACAGGGCCTAGGTCGTATTGAAGCTC
>JAGDXZ010000008.1:0-2606 GCA_023270015.1 Microcaldota archaeon
GCTTAAGCAAGAGCAAGAAAACAGGAGGTTGAGGGTCCGATTCCCTCTCAGGGCTTGCCGTTAAAAAAAGACTACCGTGAAATTATATTAAGCTACGAAGAAAAGATGTTTATTTGTCAGGATCCCAATATTCAACAGAGGAATTTTATGGATAACATCGCTGCACGGAGCAGGATGGCACGCCTTTAAATAGCTACTGGATTCCTTTATTTCACAATAGGAACCATTCTTCTAGTATTGAGCCTCTCTAACTTACTACAGATAAGTAAAGACCCGATATTCATACTTCTGCTCTATGGCTTCGTGACGCAGCTCATCTTCGGGGTATCATACATTTTCGTCCTAGGGGTTTCGAGGCACAGCGGAGCCAGCTATAAGACCATAATTGCAGAATATATCATTCTCAACGCTGGAATAATAGCATTCGGCAGCGTTGCGCTCACAGGCCAGAGAAATGCGACCGTTCTGCTCTTCGGACTATTTGCCTTATTGATAGCAGTTATGCTGCATTCGGTCAACATGTAGAAAACGATATTCAGCGTAAAGAAAGCCGCGTAATAACCTACTTGAAGATAATTGCAAACTGCTCACTGTGTCTTTTTTTTGTGTGTAGACGCGCTTTGCCCCTTTCCACACGTCCCACGCAACCGCAAACGTTATTATCTCTCTTTCAGTGCCGTTTGTGGCGTTTTCCACTTACTGCAAAAACACCCCCAACCGATTCTTTTACCTTTTCTTCTGCCTCTTGTGCCTCAAGATACATTTTTACCCTCTCGTCCTTTCTAAGTAAATCTTCTATGATTTTTGACATATCTTCACCACTAGAGATTCCTACGTCTCTGAGTGCTTCTCTAACGTCTTCAGGCAATGAGATGGTGACTTTTACCTTTTTGGCCAGTGCATCACCATACAAAAATAATGGTTTCGTCCTTAAAAACCTTTGCATGAGTCGGCTATTGGGAAGTTGAGATTTTTACATTTTTCATCTCGTCAAGACCGAAACGGTTACATTGCATATTTTATTAGGTAGCTTGTTGTGTCTTGTCGCCCATCTTATGTATAACAAATGCATCTTTGTATGTCTTTGGTGAGCCAATTAATTTGCAGGCATGCACTCTCAGGGCTCATTCGAATTACTATCAAATAATGCCAAGGAAAATTTTGAGTAAAGGGCTTTTCTAATTTCTATATTTTATATGCTTAGAAAGAACCATTTTTCTGGGGAGTTAGTAAAGCCTATTGCTTTGTAAAATCTTTGTGCCGCATGCATATGAGAGCCAACAGCTACATAAACACTATGAATATTTCGCTGCTTAAGAACAGAAATTACCTTGTTTACTAATTGTGTACCAACTTTTCTCTTCCTATACTTTTCGCTGACAAATAGCTCCTCTATATACGCCACTCCTTTATTTTTAATATGCTCATAATACACGGTCCAAATATACCCTATCAATTTTTTGTCTGAAAGAGCAACAAAAACCATCTGGCCTGATTTACGCATATGTAATGAGAGGTCAGATTTATAAAATCCCTGTTCTTCGTCTCCTTTGTATAGCTCTCGAAAGTAGTGTGTTATCCCTTTCAAGTCTTTGCTTCTAGCCTTTCTTATAGTGATTTGTTTCATCCTAAGGCCTAAGTTTCTAATTGGTCTTTAATCTTATTATAGATATGTTCGTATATTTTGTAATTGGAGCATTCAGCGGGGTTAGTAGTCTTAGAATTAAGCAGGTATCTATCATAAGCACACCCGCCTTTACATTTATCATACCATTTGCAACTTAGACATACTTTCAGACTTTCTATCTGCTTCTGTAACAATCTTCTATAGCCCTCTGCTGCGAATATTCCACTTATGGACTTTATATTGTTTATATTAGCAATTTCACTTTCACTTACAATTGTGTTACCTGTTCGCGGGAATTTATCACACGGGTATATGCTGCCATTTGGATATAAAGTGAATGTTACATTTGCACAGATTCCTTGGCCTATCTGGCAGATTTTAGAAGAATGCCCCAGAATCGTTCGTAAAATATCTTTAAATAGTAATATATGAATATTTGGGTCATCTCTTTCAAACCATATATCAAATAGCTCATTAACAAATTTGACATAGTTTTCAGTGGGATATAGATAAGAAGTTAATTGTTCACCTGTGTTCGAAAAAATAGGTTCTTGTGGTAGAAAATCAAATGTTTTTATGTCGTTATTAACAAAAAAGTCAAATAGCCTTTTCGGGCCTATGTGAAAGGTATCATTGGTAATTACGGCAAGAGAAAAAATGAAGAAACTATACAAATAGCTAAAAAGATTGTAGGCAAAATTGCCAAATCCATAAGTTTGAATTTGCGCTCTGAAAATATATTACAGTAATTTATTTTAGGAGTGGAAAAGAAGCCAAATTTGAAAGTATTTGCCTTATAAAACTCTATTACACAAACACAGGACTTTTGGATCATAGGCTTGCTCTTCATTTTGCCAAGCCTTACACTGCTGAATTTTTGTTTTTAATAAGAAATTTCCTTAGGCAGGGCTTTTGACTACTTTAATTGCATAAATCAGGTTTCGAAATATTCCTTGGCCGATAGGCATGCCATATTCTT
>JAGDXZ010000008.1:2616-28241 GCA_023270015.1 Microcaldota archaeon
TTAATCAATTCTGTTTCGTTCGGATAGTAAACAATAGGCATGCCGCAGGTAATGTTATACATTGTTTGCAATGCAACATAGGTGCCGTTGGGAAGCTGCAATATTCTTGCGCAAGAAGCATTGGACAAATACTTTATACTGGAGCTAAAATTTGAATAAGCAAGCAGTGCTACAAACGTGTCTGCTTCACCATATAAGGCAGAGCCTCTTTCGGTTGCAATTCTATAAGGCGTAATAAAGTCTTGGTATGCAGCATTACTAATGCTGTTTACCTTAGCAATCTCTTGCGCAGACATAAGGAAATAGACAAATATTATTAATAAGGCCATAGATTTCATTGCAATTGAGAGCATACGCTTTTTCTTTAGCAGTTTTCCACCATTCATCATGAGCTTTGTTAGACCACCACCGATAAGACGGCCTGATTCCTCCTGAAGGAACCTATGACGTCCGGAAATGCTATTCTAGTATGCCATATTTATCTATAAGCTCTTCCAAATCAACACAATCATTTCTCATTATCGCCTTGGAAAGTTCCTTCTTACCGATCTTTTCGTAGTTTTCCTTAATTTTCGATACTTTTTCAATTACCTTATCGTAGAGGATCTTCTTCATCGCTCCGCTGAGCAGTCTGCCGCTCTTGTACTCGGCGCTTAGTGCCTCGGCTTCTTCGGGCTCAAGGAAAAGATATTTCAGGTATATGAATGAAACATCTATTTCGGGTATACCGCCCAATGCCCTATGCTCTTCTATACTGACTCTTCCGCCGCTAAACGCCGAATAAATTTTCTTCTTTATTGTTTCTTCGTCTTCCAACAGGTAAATCGCATTGCCCTTCGATTTCGACATCTTCTTGCCGTCTAGCCCTGGAAGGAACCGGCTGTGCAGAACAGCAGGCTTTTCAAAGCCGTATTTTTCAGCCACATCCCTTGCAACACGGAGGTGCGCATCCTCATCGGGTCCTATTGGCACCAGCACATTCCGCATGCCAAGTGTTTCCGGAAACAGCACGTGAGCAGACTGTACCGCTGGGTAGAAATTGAGGCCTATGTTATCTGAATGGGTATAGCCGTACACTGCCATATTTGTGCTAAGCGTTATGCTTTTGGAAACTTTTATTGCAAGGTTGTATATGTTCGTATAGATCTGGTCTATTATGATGTGAGTTTTATTCGGGTCAAATCCGTATGCAAGGTACTCTCTGGCAAGCTTGAGGCCGTTCCTTATCCCCTCTTCTTGGCTTTTTATCTTGTCTGCCACGTAGCTTTCATCATCAGATATTGGCGCGTAAACTTCAATTCCGTATTTCTTCTGGAAGAACAGGTTTGTATCAAAAACACCAACGTGCCCTAGGTGGAAGAAGCCACTCGGATTCAGCCCAGAAACTATGGCGCTCCGCTGCCCCTTCAAAAGTCTAGAATAGAATATATCGAAATCCCTATGCGAGCTCAATAGGCCATTATAAAAGCCACCGGTAATTAGGCTTCTCAGGAATTTCGCTCACGCTGCCGGCACCAAAAGAAGTTACAAGTTTTTGTGTATCTATTTCCAGCTGCTTCATGAATTCTGTTTCACTATGCTCTTCTTCAGTTGCCCCATTTGTATTGCTGGTCATTAAACCACAGTTTATAGTGAATAAACTCATATTTAAGCTTTTCTACAACTGATGTTCAAAGTAAATGTTGGTTAGTATTCAATAAACTGTTGGATAATGCCGAAGTAATAAAAGTTGGGAAGGGTAATTAAACCTTTATTTGCATTTGTCGTAATTTTTGTAATACTACTTATTTAAATTTGAATGGCAATACTTGCCATATGAAAATTGCTTTGGTAAGCAATGACTTTAACTTCAGGCTTAAAGACGGCATTAGCAGATACTCCTATGAGCTGTACAAGTACCTGTCCCGCAAGCACGAAGTTTTTCTTTATACTTTTGAAGAAGCCGGGTCGTTCTGGGAAAATGTGTCTCGTGGGCTGAAGAGGCTTGTTGGTATTAGGATAAGGGAGGATGTGGACCTAGTACATTTATTTTATCCCAACGCTGTTTTCCCCATTACAAAAAAGCCGGTAATAGTAACTTGGCACGATACTGACTTGTTTACTAGATATAGATCCCATCCTTTTAGTCCGGAATTTTATCATTGGCTTGGAGTTGTATGGCCTGCGATTCGAAATACAAAACGTGCAGATGGGCTAATTTACGTAAGCGATGAAACTAAAAGGGCACTGGCTAAATATATGAATTCTGGCCTCTCAGGCAAGCAGCATAAAGTTATACCAAACGGCATTGACCAGGAGTTTGTTGAAGCCCGCATCTTAAAAGGTGTTGACAGGAAAGATTTTGTTTTTGTTGGCTCAGTCCATTTTGCTCACAAAAATGTTGCTTTCTTAATAAAATCATTCGTCGAGGCTTCGCCCAAAGGCCATGACCTATATATCTTCACCCCGACAGACCGTGAAAGAATACCGGAAGCGTTTTTCAAATACAAAAATGTGCATATAATAATCAAAGCCCCGACTAGCACGATAATAAAGAAGCTTAGCAGGAGCGTAGCGCTTTTGCACTTCAGCAAGCTAGAGGGATTTGGCGTTCCAATTCTTGAAGCTATAGCTGTCGGCACTCCAGCAGTGATCCTGAAAGATGCAAATATACCTGAGGTCACAGCAAAGTACGCGATAAAGGTTAGTGAGAGCGGGGCTGCAGAGATGATACGTAAGCTAGCAAAAGAAAAGCCTGAGCTTAGCGATGAAGCAATAGCCTATGCAAAAAGCTTCAGCTGGGAGCGTTCAGCTAGAGAGACTGAAACGTTTTACAATAAGGTTATGAGTTCTTATACTAGAAGTTGAAAGCGACATATTTGTGGCTACCTCTTTTGGCATGTGCTCTCTCAGAAATGAAAGGCTAATCGAGCAAGCAGCAAAAACCTGATAGAAAGCTCCGCCATGCTTTTTGCAGTTGCCTATATAGCTGAGGCAAGAGCTAGGAAAGAAAAGGTGCTGAAATTGCTAAGGCATAAGGCTTATTTGCCTCCGGCTGAGAAGAGCGTTAAAGGAAACAGGCTAGTGATAGAATTCCTGAAAAGCCATTCTGTAAACGAGGCGCTTAAGGCCCTGCTCGGGCTAAGCCATGGAAGGGTGTATGCCACTACTCGCCGCACTTGACTCATTTTTAAAAACCTTGCATTAAAATTTTATCTGCAAATTTTGGGGTGATGGCTTGGGGGAGAGGGCATATAGTCTTTACGATATAGAGTCTTTCATAAGAGAGGCGGGCGCAGAGAAAGTCACAGAGGATGCGGTGCGGAACCTGGAAAAGGAGCTTGAAAGGCTTACCGAGCTAGTTGCTAAGAAGGCTAAGGCTTATGCAGCTCATGCAAAGAGGAGCAGCATAAGGCGATCAGACGTGGTGCTTGCAAAACCTTCTCAAAGCAGCCCATACGCCTTCATAAGGAAGGCCAAAGCAACAAACAACAATTCGAAAAGCGTAAGGTAGAGCGATACCTCTCTTTCCTTCATGGGCTTTATGTTCATGAAGAGATGTGTAAGGCTGTAGATTTTCTTGCCATATGGCGCTTTGAACGTTCCGTCTTTTTGCCTTATTCCCAGGTCGCTTACCTTGAACTTTCTTCTTGCATGCAGGAAGAACTCAACAATCCAAGGCATGAAAACGATAAGCCCAAACGCCTCAGCGTTGCCCAGCACTGCTATGCTCACTAGGCCTGCGCCTAGCATGTAGGTGAAGCTGTCTCCAGGTATTACCTTTCCGAAGTTGAACGGAGTAAAAGCAAGCAGGGAAGCAAAAAGAACAGCAGAGATCAATGCGCCTATGTGGTTGCCATAAAGTAGCGAGTAGACAAGAAAGCCAAAAACAGCAGCAAGCCCCATGCCCGTCTGCAGGCCGTCAAAGCCCCCTAGCAAATTGACTGCATTTGAGGCAAAGATTATCGCCAGAGGAAGTATTAGGAAAGGATACCATAACCCAAGGTTAACTGCGCCGAGAAAAGGTACTCTGACTATGCTTACTCCAGCATTTATGGCAACAAGCGGTATTGCGCCAATGACGGTAAGCGCAGGCTTCTGCCACTGCTTAAGGCCTTGCTTGTAAGACTTTATTCCAGTGGCGTTTACCATCTTGCTTTTTACGTTTATGTCATCAAGCAGGCCTACAAGAGAAATTAGAAGAAGGGAAAGGCTTACTGCAAACAGGCCTTTAAGCATACGCAGAACCGCAATGTCCTGAGGTGCGAGAAAGCTCATTCCGAAGGCATATGTTAATATGCCGATTATGGTGCCGAATGTAGCAGCAAGCCCGCAGCTGCTTGGGAGCAAAACAGGCTTGCCTTTGTTCCTATCTTCTTCGACTATGCCTGCTGAGTAGAAATAGCCCATCAGGAATCTTGTAGCTATGTATGTGGTAACAAACGAGACAATAGCGGGTACAAGAAGCGTTACGAAGGTGTGGTAATAGGCCATGATTAAATTAGCACCTCCTTTTTTATTTATGTTTCTTTGCTACTTGCTACTTGTAATGCCACTTGACTCCTTCCTTGGTATCCTCTATAACTATGCCATACTTCTCCTCAATCTCTTTTCTTATAGCATCTGCCCTTTCAAAGTTCTTTTCTTTCCTTGCAAGCTCCCTTTCCTGTATTAGCTTTGCAACCTCTTCAGGCAGCTCTTTTTCTTCGAGCGCCTTTTCAAAGTCTAGGCCAAGTATTTTGTCGAAGTCCAACATTATCTCGATTGCTTTATTGGCCTCCTCTTTTGTTACTTTTCCTTCGCTAAGCCTCTTGTTTTCATAGCCTATTAATGCATGCATGTTCCTTAGTGCGCCTGGCGTGTTGAGGTCGTTGTTTAGCTCGTCGAAGAAGGCCTTGTGGAGCTTGTCAAGCTCATCGCTTGGCTCTTTTTCTAAACTTCCTTCTTTCTGCACCGCTTTCAGGCTCCTAAGGAAGGCGTATATGCTATCTAAAGTGTTCCTTGCATTGTCAAGCGCCTCGAAGGTGAAGTTCTGCTGGCTCCTATAGTGGCTTGATAGAAGGAAGTATCTGAGGGCAAGAGGCGGATAGCCTTTGTCGATAAGGTCTTGCAATGTATAAACATTGCCAAGAGACTTTGCCATCTTCATGTTGTTGACTGTGAGAAATGCAACATGGAACCAATAGTTTACGAACTTCTTGCCTGTTGCGGCTTCTGACTGGGCTATTTCGTTTGTGTGATGAATAGGTATGTGGTCTACGCCCCCGCAGTGTATGTCAAAATGCTCTCCAAGGTATTTCATGCTCATAGCGCTGCACTCTATGTGCCAGCCTGGAAAGCCTCTTCCCCACTCAGAGTCCCACACCATCTCTTTCTCTTCCTCCTTTGCGAACCTCCAAACTGCAAAGTCTGTTATGTTCCTTAAGCCAGCTGCCCTTTCAACCCTTGCTCCGGCCTTGAGGTACTTGTTAAGCTGCTCAAATGTCATGCCAGTGAGCTCGCCGTATTTTTTGAATTTTGAAGTGTCATAGTAGATTCCAGTTTCGACCTTGTACAGGTAGCCCTTTTCATCAAGCTTCTTTATCAATGCCAGCATCTCATTGATGTGTTCTGTCGCCCTCGGCATAACGTCAGGCATTATGATGTTAAGCCTCTTGATGTCGTTTATGAAAGCCTGCTCGTAGAATCGTGCAACATCATATGCGCTCTTGTGCTCCTTTCTTGCCTCAAGCTTAACCTTGTCCTCGCCTATGCTTGAGTCTCCTACCAAATGGCCCACATCAGTTATGTTCATTACGTGCTTTACCTTGTAGCCGTTGTAAATAAGGGTGCGCTTTAGCACGTCTTCCTGCACGTATGTCCTCATGTTGCCTATGTGTGCAAACCAATATACGGTTGGTCCGCAGGTATAGAGTCCTACTTCACCATTTTTTATGCTTCTAAAAGTCTGGATTTTCCTGCCCAGAGTGTTGTAGAGCTTCATGTTCTTCAAAACAGATGGCTTTTATAACTATAAAAACCTTGCTGAAGCCTATGCCGATTTTTGTTGCTTTTGGTTTGGAGTTGAGCATACAAATAAATAGTTTTCATGAGAATTAGAATCGGCGACCGGAAAATGATAGAGCTTGTTTTCCAAGGTAGAGGAGGACATGGCGCGGTAATGGCTGCAGAAGTGCTTGCAATTGCCGCCTATGATGCAGGCATGTACTCACAAGCTTTTCCGTTCTTCGGCGGAGAGCGCAGGGGTGCACCTGTAAGATCTTTTGTAAGAATAGACTCCTCGCCTATAGTGCTTCACAGCCAAATTTACAAGCCAGATATTCTTGTTGTGCTTGATTCCGAGCTGATGCATATTGCAAAGAACGAAGTGCCCGCTGGCAACATAAAGCCAAACGGCCTGTTGCTTCTCAATGAGGATTCCAAAGAAGACGCTGAAAAAGACCTGGAAGGTTTGGGCATTAGCGGGATAAAGGTTGCTTTCGTTGATGCAACCAAGATTGCAACAGACCTTAATCTAGTTGTTGCCGGCTGGCCCGTTATAAACACGGCTATGCTCGGTGCACTCGTGAAGGCTTCTGCAATACTTCCGTTTGAGAAGCTTGTTGCTGCCATTAGGCAATACTGGCCTGGAGAAGTTGGAGAGAAAAATGTTGAAGCTGCAAAGAAAGGCTATGAGCTTGTTAGCTTTTTAGGCGATTAGATGGCTGATGTGAACGAGGAGGTTTATGTAATTCCTGAAATAGATACCAAAGGCTTAGAAAAGGAATTTCCACTATCTAAGCCAGGTTTCGGCGCTGGCGGCAAGACAAACGAATGGCGTTTGCTCAGGCCAGTGATAAACTATGAAAAGTGCATAAAGTGCCTTATCTGCTGGATAGATTGCCCTGAGGCTACGATAACGCGAGGCAAGGACAACAGCGTTGCTATAAACTATGACTACTGCAAAGGCTGTGGCGTCTGCGCAAATGAGTGCCCTACAAAGGCCATAGAGATGGTGAAGGAGGATTGAAATGGCAGTAAGCGTGATGACCGGAAGCAGAAGCGTTGCAACTGCTGTGAAGCTAGCAAAGCCTGAAGTAATTGCTGCATATCCTGTCACCCCGCAGACAGAGATCGTTGAGGATATTGCTACTTTTATAAAAAACAAGGAGCTTAATGCTAAGTTCATAAAGGTCGATTCAGAGCATAGTGCAATGAGCGCCCTTATTGGTGCCAGCTCTGCCGGCGCAAGAACGTTTACAGCGACTGCAAGCCAAGGGCTAATGTACATGGCTGAGGTTGTACACTGGGCCGCTCATGCAAGATTGCCCATAGTAATGGCAGTAGCTACAAGGGCGTTGGCTTCTCCGTGGAGCATACTCAATGACCATACAGATTTCCTTGTACAGCACAGCAGCGGCTGGATACAGATTATGTGCGAAAACAACCAAGAAGCACTTGACACAACTTTGCAGGCTTTCAAGATAGCGGAAAAAAGAGAAGTGATGCTGCCAGTAATGGTAGGTTTAGATGGCTTCATACTCACGCATACAAGCATGCCTGTAGATGTGCCTGATCCTGATTTAATTGACTCATTTCTTGGCAAGCGGATGGCTCCTTTCGCCCTTGACCCTGATAACCCGCTTACTTTCGGAAACGTGGTGGATGACAAATATTTCATGGAGATGCGCTACAAGATGTTTGAGAGCATGCAGAATGCGAAGAGAGTCATAAAAGAAGTCAGCGAGGCTTATGCAAAGCTTACAGGCAGATCCTATGGGCTTGTGGAATGCTATCAATGCGATGACGCTGAGCATGTAATAGTGACAATGGGTGCAGCAAGCGGAGACGCGAAGGTTGCTGCAAGCATGCTGAGAAAAGAGGGAATAAAGGCAGGAGTGCTAAGGCTTAGGGTGATAAGGCCTTTCCCTAAAGAGGACATTGTGGAAGCATTGGCAAACAGAAAAACTGTGTCGATTGTTGAGAGGGATTTGTCCGCAGGCATAGGAAACATATTAGCACATGAGATAAAGTCTGCGTTGTACGACGCCGGAGCAAAGGTCTTTGTCAAAAGCTTCATAGCGGGCCTTGGTGGCAGGGACATACTTCCTGAAGATTTTGTGAACGCAGTTAAGTCTGCGGCTTCTGGCAAGAAAGGAGACGAATGGATAAGGCTTAATCTTGGTTAGGTGATAACGTGCTGCTGAGAGATGTAAAGTTTGAGGAAAAATGGCTTCCGGGCAATGCTGCATGCCCAGGCTGCGGCCTTTCGCTAGGCCTTAGGCTTCTTACCAAGGCTATTGAAAAGCCGGTGGTGGTGATACCAGCAAGCTGCGCGAGTGTCGTTCAGGGTGCGTGGCCTAAAAGCTCAGCATCTTTTCCTCTTCTCAACATAGCAATGGCAGGTGCTGGCGCTGCAGCAAGCGGCATAGCAAACGCATATGAAATGCTTGGAAAAGAGGGCACGGTTGTTGCATGGGCTGGAGACGGAGGCACAGCAGATATAGGTCTTCAGGCTTTGAGCGGCGCTGCTGAAAGAGGGGAGAACATAATATTTGTAATGTATGACAACGAGGCTTACATGAACACTGGCATACAGCGTTCGTCATCTACTCCGCATGGCGCATGGACCACAACTACGCCTGAAGGGAAAAGGGAATTCAAGAAGGATGTTGCAGCAATAATGCTCGTTCACAATCTTGAATATGTGGCAACTGCAAGCGTTTCATATCCTGTGGACTTCATAGAAAAGCTGAAGAAGGCAGAGGCTCACAAGGGCACAAAATTCATTCAGCTTTATTCCCCATGCCCGCCCGGATGGCGCCTTGATGCAAGCAAGACAATAGAAGTCGGCAAGTTGGCAGTTGAGACTGGCGCTTGGATACTTTATGAGTACGAGAACGGCAAGCTCACAATCTCTCCGATAAGTAGCAGGTTCAGGGAAAAGAAGGCAAGGAGGCCGCTAATAGATTATCTTTCGTTGCAGGGCCGTTTTGCCGGTATAAGCCAGCAAGATATTGCCAAGCTAGAGGCAGAGATCGATAGGAAGTGGGAATTTTTATCAAAGTTTGAGTGACTTGTCGAGCATTGCTATGTTCGCTAATATCTTTTCCCTTGTTAGTGCTGCTTCCCTTTTTATGTCGTCCCTTATGTTTTCTTTTTTCGCAAAGAACATGTCGAATTGTCTGAGCTCGCTGCGCTCTTTTATAACCCCGAGATTCATAACAAACCTTCTTAGCATCATTGTGCCTTCTAAGTAGCTTTTCTTTAGTCTCTGCCAATTGTCAAAAGTCCATCTAACTAGGATTTTATGGGCATATGGGTTTTCTGTGGCTCTGGATGGAAGTATAAATTTATCTTGCAGCCTTACTTTATCTGTTAAAGATAGTGCTAGGGCTCTGTTTACCAACTCTTCTTTTCTGAACATCGGCAGAGAAGCAAGCAGGCTTATCTTTTCATCAGGCACCTGTTCGCGCTCGTAAGCATTGAGTAATGATTCAAACTCTTTCACTCCGCCATTCCACGCAGTCAATTCATATACTGCATCTCTTAAGTCAGGGTTTACCTGCCTGCCTTGCAGCTTTGCCTTGAACTCTTTTCTTACAAGCTCTTCTATCTTTTCGTCACCGATCATTCCTTTGCTAATCATTGCAGTCAGCCTAATTGTTTTGTCTATCGGATTCTCTTTTTTCTTTGGCATAAGGCCCAGCTTGCCTATTATCAGGCTTGCATGCTTTTCAAGCACTTTTTCCACATCCTTTGCCTTTTCCGTTTGATAGAACATTATGTAAAGCCAGGTAAGGTGCGACAGCAAGCTTTCGTTTGCAGGGAAGCCTATCTCAAGCAGGCGCTCAGCCTTTTCCAAGTAGTCGTCAAGGCTTAGCATGCCTCCCCTGACCAACGCAAACAAATCATTTTCTATGCCCCAATAGTCTCTGCTGCTCAGCTTGTCAGATTTTGCTAGATCGATAAGCTTTTCTAGCAGAGGCTTGCTATATGCTACTCGGTAAAGACCTTTCTGACCATAGTTCAGCTTTATCCAATTTCCGAATTTTGGCAATTTTGCCGTTGCGCCTTTCATGAGGAATAAGCCTGCCCCAGATTCTGTGGCATATCTAACCGGCACTGGCCAAGTATCGGACTTTAGCGCGGTTGTAAGGAATCTCTTCTGCTCTACTTTTCCTTTTTCTTCTACAAGCATAGGGTATCCGCTTTTCGAAAGCCAAGCTTGCATAAGCTTTTGCACAAACTTATTCTTTGATGCATTAGCTATTGCAGACCAAAGGTCCTTGGCTTCTGCGTTTGAATATGCATGCTTCTTTAAGTAGCTGGCAATTCCCTTCCTGAACATCTCAGGTCCTACATAATCTTCGAGCATGTTCAATACAGAGCCGCCCTTCTCGTAGCTTATCGCGTCGAATATGCTGGAAATTTCCCCAGGGGTATTGACCTTTACGCTAATAGGGTGCGTGTTAATGTAAGCATCCTGCACCAAAGCAGTGTTGATGGTATCAAGTGCATACTGATCTTTCATAGACCATTCGGGAAATGTAGCGTCAACTGCTTTGTAGCTCATAAATGTTGCAAAGCTTTCATTTAGCCAAAGGTCATTCCACCATTTCATAGTTACCAAATCGCCGAACCACTGGTGTGCAAGCTCGTGTGCTATTGTTATTGCCACCTTCTGCTTGGTCTCTATAGGCGAGTTTTCTTCGCACAGAAAGTCTGTTTCCCTGAAGGTTATCGCCCCCCAGTTTTCCATAGCCCCTGCAGCAAAGTCGGGTATTGCGAGAAGGTCCAGCTTAGGAAGGGGATATCGTATTCCGAAATAATTCTCGTAAAAAGCAAGAAATTTCTTTGCATACTCAAGCCCCACTTTGGCAAGATTCTTCTTTCCTTTCACCGTTATTGCCCTAATGGGTTTGCCGTTGTAACTGCTTTCTATGAATTCGAAGTCACCAACCCCTATGTAGACTAGGTAAGTAGACATAGGTGGCGTCTTTTCAAACGTTACAATCTTCTTGCTGCCTTGCACGTTCTCGTTCAAGATTGGCATGTTCGATACGCAGCTTAAATTCTTGTCCACAAGCAATGAAATGTCGAAGGTGGCTTTGAAGGCAGGCTCGTCAAAACACGGGAACGCTCTTCGCGCATCTACTGATTCGAACTGGGTAGTCAATATGTACTGCCTTTTATTGGCGTAGGTGTACGAGCTCCTGTAGAGCCCGTTGAGCGTGTCGCCTATTCTTCCTTCGAAGTTTATCTTGAGCGTTGCAGTGCCTAAAATTGCCTTTTCTATTTCTATGCTTATTTGCTGCTTGCTGGCAAACTCCTGTACCTTTCCTTCGTATTTTTTCCCTCGCCACACAACGCTGGCACTTTTTATCTTCAAGCCCACCGAATTCAAAACTATTTTATTCGTCGCCTTTTTTACCTTTATCTCAATCTCCTCTTCACCTTCAGAGACAAACTGCGATAGATCGGGTTTTAGAAGAATTTTGTAACGTAAAGGAACTATGTTTTCTCCTAGCGTCTCGTGCTCCATAGTATCACACTAATTTAACACCATATTAACACCATAATATTAAAAACTCTGCCACAAATTTTGTCCAATCGTAAGCTTTATTTATTCTGAGAAAGAAAGAGATAATGTGATTTTTTGTTCGGACTTGGCTCTCTATTTCATAAAGGAGGAAAGAGTAGATTCAACATTACAAGCATCAAGATAAACTATATGGGGGCTGTGCACGAAATTGCTGGATTTTCAACGAACGATAGCGAGTTTGAGGTAAGAATTCCTTTCAAGAACAAGATAGCAAGCGACTTGGGAGATGATGTAAAAAGGCCAGAGTTGAGGATAGATGCGGTATCTGTAGGAAGCCCTTTTGAGCTTTTGAAAGCTCCAGACCTGCCGATAGTTTTGCCTTATGGCAATTCCACAGAGATTGTTCTAAAGATAAGGGCGCCAGGGATGAAATATACTGGTCCATTGTTTTTGAATATGCTTGTTAAGTCCTCGGATCTCGTCCATATAGGCATTAGCGTAATAAGGGTCTCAAAAGAAGGAAAAAGCAAGGAGATACCTGTGAGAAGAGACATATATGTAGCGAAGTCCGACGCTTTCAAGCAAGAAATTGACTTGAGCGATGTAGTTAATCCTGGAGAGACGGTAAATGCAATAAAGGCAAGCCCACCATTTGAGATTTCTAGCACGCTTCCTTCGATTCCGTTTTCCTTGAAGGAAGATCGCAAGGTTGAGGTGTACATAAAAGCTCCTACTTATAACTACTCAGGCCCTCTCGAACTTTCAATCGCTTAGCTTATTCCAAAGCCTGTCAAATTCTTTCCTAAGGTTTGAAACCTCATCAACGGAGTCAATAACCCGTATCTGTTCTATATTTTTATGCATGCCGCTGAATGTAAGGTTGGCTGAGCCTTCTACCGCCATATTGTCGCCTATGTAAAGCTTTGCATGCACGAATTCTTTCGGTATTTTTAGCCTGATGCCGCTTTTTCTGCTTCTATCGTTGGCGTATGCAATGATGTAGATGAGAAATAGCAGAAATGAGATAAAGAAAGTATAGGCAGCAATGCCGGCAGAGAGGCGGGCAATAAGAAGATTTGCAATTATCAGTGCAGAGAGGGCTAGGATAAGCTTGTAAGTAGACATCCTGCTTATCCTTTTCCTCGCTTCTTTGCTTATTGCTGAGGAGATTATTCGTATTCTCTTTCCCTTTCCGTGCCTAACTATGAAATCAGCATAATAAGCGTCGATATATGGAGAAATAATGCAAACATCTTTGCTTGACCTTATTAGCTTCTCAACCGGCTTATATGACTTTCTTCCATACTGCTCCTTTCTATTGAGCAGCTCCATGAGCCACAGCGAAAGCATATAAGAATATGGAATAAGTAAAATAAATGAGGCTATGCAAGGCGTCAAAGATTTGGCATACAAATTTCTTAAAGGGGAGATGCTTGACTACTCTACCTACTCTGCCCTGCAAAGCGTTGAGAAGGATCCAAAGCTAAAGAAAATATTGGGAGAGCTTGCTGCGACAGAGTGGAAGCATGCAGGCATATGGGGTGGCATATGCGGCGTAGAAAGGAGCAGAGTACGCGTATCAAGAACACATATTCTTCTAATGCTTTTTCTAAGAAGGCTGCTTGGGCCTACATTCACTGTGCGGCTTCTAGAGCTTAATGAGGGAAGAGGGGCAGGAGATTATGCGAGTGCCCTTAAACTGCTTGGTCAAAACTCCAGATTTGGCAGGCAACTCAAGCAAGTGCTGGATGACGAGCTTCATCATGAGAAGGTGCTAGGAGACCTGTTGGAGCAGAACGAGACTCAGCTTCAATACATAAAGTCTATAGTTTTTGGCCTGAACGACGGGCTTGTGGAAATACTCGCAATAGTGGTGGGGCTTGCAGCGATAGCGAGCAGCGGCACAATTGTAGCGATAGCAGGTGCAATAGCAGGCATATCTGGCATGCTGTCGATGGCCGGAGGCGCCTACTTGTCTGCAAAGTCCGAAAATCTAGTAAAAGGCGCTACTTCAACTACACCAGCAAAAGAGGCCTATTTCACAGGCTTTTACTATTTCATAGGCGCGTTGCTGAGCATACTTCCCTTTGCTTTCGGCCTTAGCGGCTATGTTGGAATAGGGGTAGCGGTGCTTGTTGTTAGCTTGGCAATAGTGATTGTCTCATTTATAATTTCAGTAATAACTGGCGTAAGCCCTAAAAGACGAATGGCCGAGATGCTGGCAATATCGCTGGGTGCAGCCTTTGCAACAGTGGCTTTCAGCACCTTTGCTAGAATATACTGGCATGTCTCTATATGAGGCATTGTATGGCAAAAAGGCATAAGGTAGAATTGTTGCCTGCAAAGGTCAGAGAGACTTTCGAGAGGATGAAGCAGAGTTCGCCAAATAAGCTAAAGCTGATGAAAATCAAAGGAGGCTATTTTGTATACGCATATGCCTATCTCTATGACGAAAATCAAAAAAGGCACAAGTATGTTCAGCATTATTTGGGCAGGATAAATGACGATGGCACGTTTGTTGAAAGGAAAAGGTCTATAAGGCACCCAGAATCCTTTTCTGCGTATTTGCAATCCAATTTCGGAGGAGGCATTGAGAACGCCCTTAACCGGCTTCTCTATCCCGATGTTGTGACTCTTTCAGCTTTAAGAGTCCTAAGCATGGATTCCAGACAGAGCATAGCAGAGATTGCAAAGCAGGTAGGCATACCTCCCTCTTCGCTTGCTTCTAAAATCAAGAGAGCCATAGAAACTTACGCGATAAGCAAAACCGTCGAGCTAAGGCCAGACACCTTCGGCTATACCCGATACCTGGTAACTGTAAAATTTGTTTCTGAATCTAAGCCAAGCGATGAGGCTGTGAAGGCCCTGCTTGAAAAAGAGCCAAGGGTCCAGCTTGTGCTCAGAATGAGCGGAGATTACGACTTGGCAATATACCTGCTAGCAGAAACTACAGCAGTGCTTGAGGATATACTTTACCAAATAAGATCTAGCCCGGTCTTTGCAGCCTATTCTTCAGTATGGCATGTAAACTACGTAGTTGAGCCTTACGGCTGGTTTGTGCCTCTGCGCAACGAATTCTTCGAACACTTGATATCGCAGAAAGTTTGGCATAGGACCAAGGAAACGCCAAAGAGGCAGCAGAGCCAGCTCACGTTTGCGGAGTATGTAGTAATGAGCGAGATGAACAAAGATGCGAGCCAAGAATTCAAGGAAATAGAAGAGAGATACAGGCTAAACGTTGGCAGCGCAGCCTATGCCTATGACAAGCTCATTGGCAATGGAATCATAGAGCGAGCAACAATAGTTATGCAGCGCCTTCCAGCAAAGTACTTAGCCTTTATTTTCGTAGTCCAAACAAACATTGACGAATTCAACAGATCTTTGCGGTCTATGCTTGAGGAAATCTTGGAGGAAACTGCATTTCCAACCAACAAGTTTGTTTATGTCGCCAACGTTTCTTCTCCATACGGAATTGTCCTTCTAGCGCCCATATACTTGGAAGAGGATTTGCAAAAGCTAAAGAACGAGCTTGCAGAAAGGATAAAGGGGATAAAGCTTGAAATCGCAATTGCGACAAACGTGCTAGTAGGAAAAGTGGGAGCGAGAAAGTTTGATATGAAGAAATCCCAACTATACAATTTGCTTCAACAATTAAAACAAAACAAGAAATAAACTAGGAAAGCTCGAAGTGTAACATATTTTTTTCAAGCAGTTCAGCTTCCACCAGGTAGTCCGCCTTCCATCATTTCACCTGATTTACCTAAAAACATTTGTATTTATAAACCTTATGTGCAGCTCTTGATAGCTAAGTATAGAAATCTCCATTCCATAGCCAACTGGGGAAAGAAACAGGAAAAGGAAGGAAAAGATTACCCTTAAATTTATTGCCTTTTATGCTCAAGTTTTTAAACTGCTTTTGGCTTTGGTTCCATTTTTTAAATCTTAGGCTAGGTATTGGTATTGGTGGTAGAATGGCCAGACCTAAGAAGGCAGCGTACAGCTTTGCCTGCAAGGATATAGGCATGGACTGTGGCTTTACGGCAACTGCGAACACGGAAGAGGAGCTGATGGCTAAGATTAGGGAGCACGCTAGGACAGCACACAATATGCAGAACATAGACGATGCAACTATGGCTAAGATAAAGGCGGCAATAAAGAAAGCCTGATCTGCTCAGCGCTTTGTTTTAGTTTTGTGATTTTTTGCCTACTTTTTTCGGTATCGAGATAAAGCTTGATAGCAGAGTTTACGAGCCGGCAGAAGATACTGAACTTGCAATGACTGCCTTGTCTAGGCTGCTTGAGCAGAGTGCCGGTGGTCTTAGAGTGCTAGACATGGGTTGCGGCACAGGCATAATTGGTATTTTCGCAGCGAAGAGCGAGAAGACTAGGCAGGTTGTTCTTGCAGACATCTCAGAAGCTGCTGTTGAGCTTGCACGAGAAAATGTTCTGCATGCAGGAGTAGAGAAGAAGGCCAGAGTAATAAGAAGCAACCTATTTAGCAACGTCCAAGGCGTATTTGACATCATCGTTTTCAATGCACCTTACTTGCCAGAGGATCCTGAAGAAAGCCCAGAAGAAGCAATGATGCTGAGCGGAGGAAGAGAGGGAGTCGAGCTATCGATACGGTTCCTAATGGAGGCATTGCACCACTTAAAGTCGCACTCCTACACTGTTCTTGTTTCAAGCTCCCTTTCGAACCAGAAGCTGCTTCAGGAAACATACAAAAAATTTGGCTATACTCCAGAATTCGAAATTAGAAAGCACATCTTCTTTGAAGAAATTACAGCCACAGTGCTTAAGCGCTAGAGCGGCAAATCAGATATGATTTGTACGCAAGTCTAAAGTCGAGGAATGGCCAGACATGATTGGCCTATGCACTATGCATTGCTCTACAGATATCTTTTTAAATTGTTTTATGCAAAATAATTAGTACTGTTTTTGCCAATGATATGAGGTCTTTGTATGGCTGAAACTCCAAAAGAGATTGTGGATAAGGTACTGTCAGCGGTAAAGCTGGCAAAGCAAGACGGAAGGATAAGAAAAGGGGTCAATGAGGTTACTAAGAGCCTTGAAAGAGGCCTTGCAACATTAGTCATAGTAGCAGACGACGTCTCGCCCAAAGAGATAGTTATGCATATACCTGGCCTTTGCGAGCAGCACAAAACACCGCTTGTTTATGTGCCGGCAAAGCTGGACCTTGGCAAAGCCGCAGGGCTTAATGTTGCTTGCTCTTCAGTAGCCATAGAGAAGGCAGGGTCTGCAGAGTCTGTAGTAAAGGAAATAATTGCATGGTCCAGCGGCGGAGCAAAGAAGGCGTGATCTGAATGCCTGAAGAAGCTAAAGAAGAAAAAAGCAAGTTCGCTGGCTATGCAGGAGAAATAGTAGAGATATTGCCGCAAAGGACTGGCATGTTCGGTTCAGTAATACAAGCAATGGTGAAAATACTCGAAGGCCACGACAAAGGCAGGGTAATAAGAAGGAATTTTGTAGGGTTCATAAAGAAAGGGGACATAGTAAGGCTGCCTGATACTACAAGGGAAGACAAGCCTATAGTAGTGAAGTGAAAGTATGAAGTGCGCTTATTGCTCTAAGGAGATAGAGCCTGGCACCGGAATAATGTTTGTCAGAAAGAGCGGCCAGATTAGATACTATTGTTCTAACAGGTGCTACAGGCTAGATGTATTGCATAAGAAAAAGCACAAGGAAGTGGCGATAGCTAGAGAGTCAGCCGCTAAAGCGTCGGCTGAGGCGCAGCAGTCAAGTAAGGCATGATGCCTAACAAACAGCTTGTTGTACATTTTGGCGAACTATGGCTTAGAGGGAAAAATAGAGGAAATTATATAAAATATCTTAATGGCAATCTGGCTAACGCTTTAGCTGGCCTGCATCTCAACATAAGGCGTTCATACGATAGAATTTTAATAGAAGGCAGCGAACCTGAGCTGAAACAGGCATACGCTAGGCTCGGATATGTCTTCGGCATTAGCAACTACGAAATGGCATATGCCACTAAGCCTGAGCTTGAGGAAATAACAAAGCTGTCGGTAGAGCTTGCAAAACAGTCCGGTGCTAAGAGCATAAAGATAAACGCCCATAGATCTTTCAAGCAGCTTAGCTTTGATTCTGTGCAGATTGTGAAAAGCATAGAGAAAGAAGCAAAAGCAAGTGGCATCAACGCATCGCTGCACAACTTTGATAAGGAAATATATGTCAATGTGACAAAAGACACTGCGTATGTTTTTACTGAGAAGAAAAAAGGCCTTGGTGGCCTTCCCGTCGGCAGCGAGGGCGCTTGCATCGTTCTCATATCTGGCGGCATAGACTCTCCAGTTGCGGCATGGTTTGCAATGAAAAGAGGCCTAAAGCCCATTTATCTGCACCTTCATGCGTTTCAGAGCAATGAAGAAGCAGCTAACGGAAAAATAGCGAGCATAGCCACGTTGCTTAGCAAGTATTACCCAGCCAGGTTTTACTTTGCCCCTTCCTACTTCTTTGACGCAGCAGCGGTTGCTGGTCATACGGGCAGATGCACGCTTGTGCTGCTCAAACATTTCATGCTAAGGCTTGCTGAGAAGATAGCCGAGAAGGAGCACGCTAATGCCATAGTTACAGGCGAGAGCCTAGGCCAGGTAGCATCGCAGACCTTGGAAAACCTCAGTGCAGAGTCCGCACGCATAAAGTTGCCTATACTAAGGCCTCTAATTGGCTTTGACAAAGAAGAGATAATAGGCCTTGCAAAGAAAATAGGCACCTATGATGTGTCTATATTGCCGTATAAGGACGTTTGCAGCATAGAGGCAAGGAATCCCAGGACAAAATGCAAGCGGGAAGAGGTTCTAGAGTTGGCAAGCAAAATAAAGCTTGGCAGCGTGATAAGAAGGACGATTGCAAAAATGTCTGTAAAGGAATATGCTAGCTTGTGAGCTTTCTCGCTAAGCCTTCCAATTGCCTAAGCTCAGCTTCATCTTCACCCTCATAGTAAACCCTGAGCAAAGGTTCCGTATTGGATTTTCTAATAAGCACGAAGCCATCGCCTGACATTATTTTCACGCCGTCTGTAAAGTCTAGCGTGCCATAGGCCGATGCAGCTTTCTTTATTTCTTCAAGCTTTCTGTTTCTTAGCTCCTCGCTGTCAAAAGGTATTGAGAATTCGCCGAAATAAGTCTTAGGCAATTCTTTGACAAGTTCGCTCATGCTCTTGCCAGCATTTTGCAATGCTTTCGCCATAAGTATGGCGCCAAGAAGCCCGTCTGAGAATGGGAAATACCTGCCGAAGTACACATGCATGGAGGTTTCAATTCCAAGATCAAACTTGCCAGTGCTCATAAGCCGCTCGATATGCGGTCTTCCAACCTTCGTATAGGTTACGTTTGCAAAGATCTCAAGCTTTCTCGAGCAAGCCACAGTGGCTGCTACATTCCTAAGGCCGAGATGTTTGATGTACAGCATCGCCATGCCCATCGCGTCAACAAAATTGCCTTGGTCGTCAACGAAGGCGACTCTGTCGCCATCGCCGTCAAACTGGACGCCGAAGTCAAGCCCTTCCGATTTAACAAGCTCGGCCAGTTCTGCCGCGTTTGCTTTGTTTGGTTCCGGAGTTTTGTTGTAGAAATCTGCATCAGGCTGTTTTCTTAGCATTACCGCACTGATGCCTATGCGCTCAAAAACCTGCTTTGCGAGAGCGTGCGTAGCCCCGCCCATGGTATCAACGCCAATGCTTAGCTTCAGCGGTGAAAGGCCTTTAGTAATGAAATCGAGATAGCTTGCGGTGTAATCCTTCTTTTCTATTTCTCCCTTATTGGCTGCATTTGTCTTGCTTCTTAAATATACCTGTTCCACATCTTTCGGCATTATCGTCACTCCATCTTTGTATAGAAGAAGGCCGGTATATTTTGCAGGATTGTGCGAAGCAGTTATGCAGACTCCTGGAGTATGCTCTTTTAACGTGGCGAAAGCTAGCACAGTAACAGGAACCATGCCTATATCAACAACCTCTTTTCCTGCTTCGGCCAGGCCTTTTGCAACGTAATCCTTTATTGCAATGCTTCCTTTCCTGTTGTCGTATCCTAGAAAAATGCTTTCTTCAGGAAAATAAGAGCCGATTGCTTTGCCAAGCTCGTATGCCTTTGCCTCATCTATTTCTTCAGGATATATGCCCCTAATATCATACTCCTTGAATATTCCCATGCACTTTTTGGCTTTCCTAATTAATTTAAAAGGCTTGCCCGATTTCTTTTACGTGCCTATCCTCGTTCTAACTGCGTAAACGCTTTATATTCCTCTTTAAGTTGATGCAGAAAGCTGCTTGGAGTTATGTTGGGGTCTAATTTTGCAAAATCGGAGTTTATTTTTGCGATCAGCAAGCGTATTAGAGCTTCGTTCTTCTCACTAATGGTGACAAAATCTTCGAGCGCCTCTCCTGCATCCTTTTTCGGATCCAATATCGATTGATTTAGCTTCTTCGCAGCATCAAGTTCTTCCTTGAGGATCAGATTTTTAGTGGCGTTAATTAGTTTTCGGAATTGCTCATACTTGCTGCTCTTATCCATTTCCACATATGCTTCTGGAGTTACCCACAATTCTGCATCGTCACACTCTTCTAAATTTTCGAAGAATCCATTGCGGAACTTTTGGAATTGGCTTGCAATGTCATTTATGAATTCGAGTATCATCTCTTCTCCCATGCCAGTTGTGGCTTTTAGATTTTCTTTCTTTGCCCTCTCGTTAAGAAGCCTGCCTGCTTTTATTATCTCAGCGTATACCCTTTCGCTATAGTCGTGCTCCTTATAGGCATTTTCTGCCATATTATTTTGATAGTTTTCCCCACTTAATAACATTTCCTTAATTTATCCTTCGCTAGGAGAGACAAGAAAGGTTTAAGAATTCGAGCAGCATATGTGAAATTATGAATCTTGTTGAAGCTACGCTCGTGCTTGCTGTGCTTGTAATTATTGTTGTAGGAATAGTTTATTTTGTGTCAAGTAAGGGCGTGCTTAGCAGGGTAACCGAAAGCCAGGCTGTGCAGCTCGTTATAAGCGATCTAGAAAACAAGTATCCAGGAGGCATAATCAATGTGACTAATGTTACGCCTTCCCAAAGATACCCGGGCAGCTGGCACATAGTGCTTTCGCTCATTCTTAATGCAACCTCCCCATGCCCAGATTATGTAGTATATGCTTACGACTATCCAGCTTTCACATTTGTGCCTACCACTGTGAATGTTTATACTAACTCCTGCAGAATCTTCGGTTTCAACTCAAGCCTTCCTTATAGAATAGCTTCTGCGCCTGTTGCAATAACGAGGGCTACGCAGCTCAATATTAGCAGTGTAGTGGCGTTCATAAAGTCTTACGGCTATTCAAACGTATCAGCACATGCGATTTTCTTGCCGTACGTTGTAGTTGATGGTAAAAACCTTACTAACGTATGGCAGGTAACCTACTCATCGCCAAAGTCCAACTACTCTGTAAATGTATGGCTTACCCAGCTCAACGGCACATTGGTCTATGCAAACGCTACCCGTTGAGCTTTAGAATGAACGTGTTCTGTCCTGTCTTCGCAAAGCCCTCCTTTTCAAAGAAGCTTTGTGCAATTTTGTTCTTCTCGTCTATGTAGGCTATGACTGTTTCTATGCCTATTGCTTTTGCCATATTAAGTGCTGCTTTTAGGAGCGCGGTTCCTACTCCTTTTCTTCTTTCTTCTTTCCTTACCAAAATTCCAACCCGGCCTTCGCTTCCTGCCTTTACTATCTCACACTCTCCTATTACTTTATTTGATTCCAATGCAACCAAATCTACAAGCTTTCTACCAATATTTCTTAGCTTTTCCTCCATCATTGCCTCAAGCTCTTCGTTGCTTGGTGCATGCGTATAGAAGAAGGCTTCCGGCGTGTCCTCGTAGACGCTTAGCACAAGGTCTTTGATTTGTTCCTTGTCAGACCCTGCGAATTGCCTTATCTCCACTATAAGCGTGGGGAAATGAAGCTTAATATTCTTTGTCTTTGTCAATTAGGATATGGCCATACAGAAAGGTGTTGCAAAGAGGATTTTGCTGGATTCTGGGGCAAAGAGAGTAAGCACAGAAGCTTCTGAGGCGTTCGCGAATCTGCTTAACAAGTATGCTTATTCTATAGCCAAGAAGGCGGTTAGGCTTGCAAGGCATGCTAGGAGAAAAACTGTGGAGAAGGAGGACATAGAGCTTGCAAAATCGTAAGGCTATGCCAACGCTAGGGATACGCCAAGAAGCTTGAGTATAACCAAAGTGCCTACAGCAGGCAGGCCGAATATGGTAGTGGCTACGAATATAGGCAGGTTGTATGGTATGCCAAGCCTGAAAACAGAATTTGCGAGGAATATGGTCACAAAGCCTAGTATGCTGTTTGCTATTAGCCCAAAGATGAGCTTGAGTATTAGCTTGCCAAGCTTGTAGACTATGAGCAAAACCGCAACTATGCCTATTCCTATGACAAGCTCTGCCAATATGCCTGTGAGCAGGGGCATATTTATAAATAAGGAAAGCAAATTAATAATGAGTGGTGCGCGGACGGCTTACGGTCTATATGACTGTGGAAGCTCCCTCCATGCAGAGCGTGCATGGCTTAATAGCCTAATTCGGAACAGAAACGAAGCATTTCGTGGCACCCGCTATGACGCTACGAGCGCCACGGTATGCTTGAAACGTGCCGATGCGCACGCTGTGAGCATGCAATGCCTCAAATGGCAGCTCAGTCTGATGCCGTCTAAAACAGAAGAGGGGCTACGGCGCACCACTCGGTGATCTCATGCAGGAAATGCCTGAAGGACTGAAGAAGCAAATGCAGAAGCAGGGCTACCACTTTGTAGGTAAGCACTCAGCGGTGAAGACCTGCGAGTATACTAAGAAAGGAATAAGGGGCGAAACTCTCTGCTACAAGAACGAGTTCTATGGAATAAGAAGCTGGCAGTGCTTGCAGGCTACCCCTGCCATAGGCTGCGACCTTGCATGCAGGTTCTGCTGGAGGCTTATACCTGATGAGGAAGGCTACAAGTGGAACGAGCTTAATGCAGTAGACGAGTGGGATAACCCAGCAGAGATAGTAGAGGGAATGATAGAAGAGCAAAGGAAGCTTGTCAGCGGCTTCAAGGCCATTGCCGATAACGAGCTAAGGAGAAAAAGGTTTGAAGAGGCCAACATGCCACGCCATGCTACGCTCAGCTTAACTGGAGAGCCGCTGTTTTACCCTTATATGAGTGAGCTGCTTGAAGAGTTCCACAAGCGCCATTTCAGCACCTTCTTGGTGCACAACGGTACGCTGCCAGAAGCGATAAAGAAGCTGCGAGTACTGCCTACGCAGTTCTACATCTCACTGCAGGCTCCAGACAAGGAAACTTATGAGAAGGTCACTAGGCCGAAAATACCAAACGCTTGGGATAGGCTTCTTGAGAGCCTGAGGCTTATGCACGATATGAAAACAAGGACTGTGTTGAGGCTAACGCTTGTAAAAGGGCTAAACATGCTAAACCCTGAAGGTTATGCTCAGCTTATAAAGATCGCAATGCCTAATTATGTGGAAGTAAAAGGCTTTTCTTTTGTAGGCGGAGCCAGGGAGGAAACAAGAGGCTTGCACTATGAGGACATGCCGATGCATAGCGAGATAAGGGAGTTTGCCCAGAAGCTTGCAGACCTTACTGGCTATATGGTAACAGATGAACATGAGGAAAGCAGGGTTGTGCTCCTTTGCAGGGATGAGCAGTCAAAAGCCCAGCGAATAATAGACTTTGATAAGCTTTAGGCTTTCTGAAAGCAGTTGTTTTTTGCCCTATAGTTATTTATTTAAACCAATAAATACATTATTTTAAATGGGCAGGGCCTATGCCTATACTAGTGCCGGTTTTGCTGTCCTTCGGTAGCATAAATGCGCTTATTCCTATAATTATTATTATAATATTGATAGCAGCTGCAGGAGGGCTTATGCGTGGCTACGATCTCTTTGCGCTTTTTGGCTTGGGTGCGCTAGTCGGCATAGGAGGCGCAGCTAAAAAAGGTTCAATTGCAAGTAGGAATCCTTTTGGCTTTTTGGCAGGAAAAGGCACGTATATTAGCAAGTTGCCCAAAAAAAAGCCTATAAAAAGCGGCATAAAGTTTAGTATTAGTCGAACTCCCAAGGGCGAAGGCCGGCTGCCCTTCAAATTAGATATTGGCTTAAACAAAGAAGGAGCAATAAATGCCCAAAGGGTGCATGTCACGCAGCAATTTGTTAACAACATAAACAAATATACTAAGAATGCTATAGATCCTAAATCTGGCATGCTTGACGTAAGCAAACTTACTGCTACCGATCTTAATCTTATGAAGAGGGACATTGCCAAGCTCTATTCGCCCTATTATGAGATTAAGCCGAATAACATAGGAGTACGCCGAGAGGGCGAGAGTGTTGTGTTTTTTGATACAAGAACTAACGATGTGCTTGTGCGTCTGGATAAGCAAGGCGCATATGTAGAAACCGGAAGCGGCGTTTCAAAGATAGCGTTCGACAATATGCCAGACAAAGCGAAGAGACTAATTTGGAGTCTCAATACAGCGCACGACGTCCGCCAGCAGGGAAGGGTAAATATGGCTGTCACAAATAAGTATACAACTAAAGTGAAGGAGATAGAGAATGCGCTCAAAGCCGCCAAATCAGGAGTTAGTTCTTCTGACATATCAGTGTTAGCCGAAACTCTTGCTGATTTTGACGCTGATCAAGAATATAAAAGTGCTGAAGATCTATTGGAAAAAAAGCAAAAAGACCTGTTAAATGGTAAGATGGATCCTAATCAGTTGCGGCAGGATTTTGAAAAACTAAAAAAGGAGCTAGAAGATTTAGAGAAAGAAAAAGAGGCCTACAAAGAAGATCGTAAACGGCACTATGAGCAAGAGCTGAAAAACAACGAAGGGCGACTTATAAAGGTGGAGAAATACAAAATTAGGCTGGCTCTCGAACAAAACCGACCAAAAGCTTTGCACGAAGACATTTCAGAGAGAAAATATGATATAATCGACGAGCGCTTTAAAGAATTTGATAAAAGAGTGCAGTCAATTGTTAGCAATCCAAACCTATCTGATGAGGAAAAGGCAGATATGATAAACAAAGAAAGAGCGTGGCTTGTAAGAGCCCTTGGCGGAATGACTGACATGCGAGAGGTGGTTAAAAGCATAGCCTCTGGCAATTTCGAAGAGGCAGCTAGGGAATTCTACAATGCGCCAAGGATATTATACCCTACTAAGCAGCATTTTAGTAACATTAGTCAACTCGGTAACGTGCCAAAGGCTGGCGGCGTCAAAGCAGCCATAAGCACTATTCTAAGCACCATCTCTTCGGTTTTCAGCATGACTGAAGAGGAGAAAAGGGAACTTGCAAAAACAGCGATGGTTTCTCTAAAAGAGCGCAAGAAGAGAGTAAATGTAGCGACACTTGGAAAAGATAAAGTAAATGTAGCGACACTTGGAGAGGATCAAGATAAAGTGAAGGCAGCGATATTGAAAGAGAAAATGCGCAACTTGGAACAAAATAGCGCATAAATAGAAGAAAATCTGAAGTTAGAAAAATCAAAAACAAAAGCCACTCTAACTTAAATAAAATAAATTTAGAAAAACGCTTCACTCCTCTCCTTCGTCTCCTTCGTCCTCTTCGTCTCCTTCTTCCCAGTCTTCGTCATCCCCTTCTTCCCAGTCTTCCTCTTCGTCTCCTTCTTCCCAGTCTTCGTCATCTTCTGATACCATACTGATCACTTAGCCTTTTTTGATTAGTAAATATATTTAAATATTTGCTTTCCATTTGGTGGCTTCTTTTCCTATTTCTGGCGTACATTAAAACACTGCTTTTAGTGCAGATAAGCGAGAAGAGAAGTAAATTTGCAATAGTATTAAAAAGTTATCAGGCTAATTAAAGTGGTGGCGAAAATGGCAGGCAAGCTGAGCATCATAATGTTCAGCGGCACAGCCGACAAATTTATACCTCTGGGAGTTCTCTCTCAGGCGGCTGCCGCTATGGGAATGGAAGTAAACATTTTTGTGACAGGTTTTGCCCTGCTGGGATTCCTTAAGCAGCCTAGACCACTTCCTTTTCCTAAGGAATTCGAATCTATGGCCCAGGCTTTGGAGG